>JALWSN010000300.1 GCA_027080245.1 Ignavibacteriales bacterium
GATAAATGAAGTATCGAGGAGACCGCAAGAAAAAAATATTTTAATTTTGACTAAATTCAAATAAATCGAACCTTATTTTTTAATTCAAAACTTAATAACTCAAAACTCGTAAAGTCCTAAAAACCTTATTAGCTTATTTTTATTGTAAACTCTGTAAGCATTTAAGTGAAAAAAAGCCTTGTTCAAAATCCATTCATCCATCAATGCATTCATCCTGCTATTTAATCCTCGACAAAAAGCAAAGACTTGGTCCCATTAAAAAACATGTAAATGTAAAGCAAAGATTTTGTAGAGCGGATTGGTTTTTCGCCCTGCAACCAGTGGGGCGAAAAACAATCTGCGAAATGCAAGTAATCATCCCCACTCATCCATGCGTCTATTTGTTTATCCTCTCCAGGCAAATCCTGCAGAATGCGGGAGTAGTATGACTTGTCATAACAAATATTGAATCTTTGAAGGGTTAACTCTTCAGGGTTTCTCCCGGAAACAATATTAAAAAACCCCCGACAACCGGGGGCTTTTTTTATTGCTTAATCTTCAAATACCAACCGCTTGAATCGGCAAGCAGCTTGTTAATTTCGCTTACTAATTTGTGAGGGTCTTCCAACGAGCCGTCCAACAGTAACGACGCACCGTACAACTGCTCGGTTGCGTGTTTAATGTATTCGTCGTTGGAATCTTTCTTGAATATTTCAATTAAATTACGAATTAGCTTACTGTCCGGGTTAATTTCCAAAATCCTTTTGTCCGGCTCAACGTTTTGATTTGCTAATTTCAATAGCTTTTTCATCGAACTCGAAATTGCGTCGTTTGAATTAACAAGACAAGCGGGACTGTCGGACAACCTTTTCGATTCAACAACATCTACCACTCTGTCGCCCAAAATCTTTTTCATCTTTTGCAACAGACTGCTAAAATGCTTCTTGTCGTCTTTGCTTAACTCTTCGGTTTCCTCGTCGGATTTTTTAACGTCTTCCAACTTTTCCAGTTTCTTTAAGTCCGCAGTATCCACGGATTTAAATTCGTAATCTTTGTACTTCCTGAGGGAAGAAACCACAATTTCGTCCACCGGTTCAAACAAATAAAGCACTTCCACGCCTTTCTTTTTGAAAATCTCCAAATGTGGATCTGCTTCGATTGCCGAGCGGGAAGAACCCACAGCGTAGTAAATTTCTTTTTGGTTTTCCTTTAATCTCCCCACATATTCGGAGAGGGAAGTAAGCCCTTTTTCGTCCTCATTAGCCGAGGAGTTGAACCTTAAAAGTTCCATGAACTTTTCCATGTTAACAAAGTCCATGTAACCCAATTTAAATACTTTTCCGTGCTCTTTCCAAAATGCTGCATACTCCTCGGGAGAATTTTCAGCCTTATCCTTCAGGAATGAAAGAACGTGGTTAGTAATGCTGCTAGCGATTTTGTTGAAAATTGTATTTTCCTGAAGCGTCTCGCGTGAAATGTTCAGCGGCAGATCTTCCGAATCCACAACGCCTTTTACAAAGCTCAAATATTCTGGCAGTAAATCTTTATTCTTGTGTTGAATTAAAACCCGCTTGACGTACAAGTCCAATCCGTAATTTTCTCTGTCCATCCAAAAGAACTCGTCCGCTTTTTTAGGAATGAACATCAGCGCATTAAACTGAATTGGCGCGTCCACGGATTTATGAATAATGAACATCGGTTCATCCGTGTCGTAAGTAAGGAACTTGTAAAACTCAACATATTTTTCTTTTGAAATGGAAGTTTTGGGCTCGCGCCAAATTGCGCTGATTGTGTTGATTTTTTTCTTGCCCAAATAAATAGGAAAGGAGATGAAATTTGAATGTTTTTTAATGATGCTTTCAAGCCTGTATTTTTCCGCAAATTCTTTAGCATCATCTTTCAGATGAATTTCAATCGACGTGCCACGTTTTAACGGCTCATCCAGAGTTTCAATTTCGAAACTGCCGCCGCCATCCGAGCGCCACAGGCAAGCCTGCTCGCCTGGTTTGTAGGATTTTGTTTTAATTACAACCTCCTTTGCCACCATGAAAACGGAATAAAATCCAACGCCAAATTTTCCGATAATATTCGTTGCATCTTCCTTGTTTTGAGAAAGCTTCTTCAAAAATTCCGCCGTGCCTGATTTTGCAATCGTTCCGATATTTTTAATCAAATCCTTTTTGCTCATTCCAATTCCCGTGTCGGAAACGGTAAGCAAATTTTTCTTCTCGTCGAAATCAATGTGAATCTCCAGAGGCAAGTCCTTGTCGGCAACTTCGCTGTTCTTTGTCATTTCGAATCTTACTTTATCCAGTGCGTCGGAAGCGTTGGAAATAAGTTCGCGCAGAAAAATCTCCCTGCTTGTGTAAAGCGAGTTTACAAGAATGTCCAGCAACTGGTTGATTTCCGCTTTGAACTTAAATTTCTCCTTGGTTTCGTTCATTTACTCCTCCTTAAAAAATTCAACAATATCAAAAATTCAAATATAGGTTAAAATTAAACGGAATATTTCTTTTGAAGTTTTTTAATCAGCTCCTCGTCCTCGCGGGAAATATTTTTCGGCGGTACCACGTTTAGTTTAATTAACAAATCCCCGCGGGCGTTGCTATTATTGCCCAAAGGCATGCCCATGCCTTTAATCCTCAATATTTTAGAGCTTTCCGAACCAGCGGGAATTTTAACGGCGATTTTTTTGCCGTCGAGCGTGCGTAATTTTTTAGTTGTTCCCAGCGCAAGACTAAACGGGTCAATGTCCATCGTGTAATACAAATCGTTTTCAACGCGTTTGAAATAAGGGTCGTCGGCAATTTTAATTTTTAAGTACAAGTCCCCGCGTTCGCCGCCATTAATTCCTTCTCCGCCTTGATTTTTAATCCTCAATTTTTGTCCGTCCTGCACGCCTGGGTTAATCTTTAGCCTGATTTTATTTCCGTTTACATTTAAAATTTTTGTAGTTCCGTTAATGGCTTCAGAAAGCGTTAATTGCAATTCGGATTCGTAATCCTGTCCTTTAGTAGCGGTAAAACTTGCGTTTGTAAAACCGTTGAAATCATGCCCTGCGGTTCGGGTTCCGAAATCTCCGAAAAACATTTTAAAGAAATCCGAAAATCCGCCGATGTCGCCAAAGACGTCATTCAAATTGCCGTGAAAGCTGTAAGTTCTTTGTCCACCTCCGGCAAAATTCTTGAACCAGTCCTCATTAAAATTAGCATTCTGGTAGTACTTCCAATTGTTACCCAACTGATCGTATTTTTTCCTTTTTTCTTCGTCGCTAAGAACTTCGTAAGCTTCAGTAATATCCTTGAATTTTTCTTCGGCGTTTTTATCACCCGGATTTCGGTCCGGGTGATATTTCAACGCCAATTTTCTGTAAGCCTTCTTAATCTCTTCCTTTGTCGCATTCTTATCTACGCCTAATATTTCATAATAATCCTTGAATTCCATTCAACCGATTCCTCCTTATAATGTAAAGGCTACAAAAAACTTTCTGTCTCCTCGTTGAACTCTTAAAAGAACAGTATCGCCCTTCTTCAAATTTTTAACCAATTTATTAAACGAAGCCATGTTTTTAACTCTGTGATGATCAATAGCAATTATTACATCGCCGTTGGCAAGTCCAACTCTTGCTGCTTCGCTGAACGGTTTTACGTCGATGATTATTACTCCTTGCAAATCGGGATTGACGCCGTATTTTTTAGCCGTTTGACTGTTAATTGGCGCTACGTTAAATCCAAAGAGTTTGTCCAATTTTTGTTTTGAAGTTTTGGAAAGTTTTTCTTCGCTGAGTTCCCCAAGTTTAACCGTAATTACTTTCTTTTTACCGTCGCGCAAAACAGTTAATTTTACTTCTGTTCCGGGCGGTGTGGAGGCTACTAAAATTCTAAATTGTGTGCTGTTCTTAATTTTTCTGCCGTTGAATTTAATCACTACGTCGCCCGCTTTAATTCCGGCTTTGTCAGCAGGACCGCCTTTCTGAACGTCAGCAATTAAAGCGCCCTGAACGTTCGGCAAGTTCATTGCCTCAGCCATTTGAGAAGTAATATCCTGAATGTAAGCGCCAAGGAATCCGCGAATTACCTTTCCGTGTTTTTTAAGTTGCTCCATTATGGATTTGGCCATGTTAATCGGAACGGCAAGCCCTATTCCCTGAAAACCTCCGCTTTGCGTGGCGATTGCGGCGTTGATGCCAACAACTTCACCGCTGAGATTTACCAGCGCTCCGCCGGAATTGCCCGGATTAATTGCCGCATCGGTTTGAATGAAATCTTCGTAATCGGCTAATCCGAAGTTCGATCGACCCTTTGCGCTTACTATTCCGTGCGTAATTGTGTGCTCAAGATTTTTGCTAAGCGGGCTTCCGATTGCCAGAACAATTTCGCCTATTTGCAATTTGTCGCTGTCGCCAAGTTTTGCGGCGGGCAAATTTTTAGCGTCAATTTTAATAAGGGCAATGTCCGTTTTGGGATCCCGCCCTATTATTTTAGCGTCGAAAATTCTTCTGTCGCTTAATTGAACTTTTAATTTATCCGCTTCTTTTACAACGTGGTTGTTTGTTAAAATGTAACCGTCCGAGCTAACAATTACTCCCGAACCCATTCCTTCCTGAATGAACTTTTTTATTTTGGGCTTAGCTTGATGTGGGTTGCCGAAAAACTGTCCGAAAAAATCCTGAAAAGGATCGTTGCCGAAAAACGGGTTAAATTCGTTGTACCGAACCTTGTAAACTTTTTCGGTGAAGACCGTAACAACAGTTGGCGTAACGGCTTTGGCAACAGCCACGAAAGCGTTGTTCAAATCCTGCAATGTATTTAACGGGCGTTCAGATGCTGTTTTCAAAGTGTCTATTGAATATTCCTTTGCAAAAACTTCCGGCGAGGTTGCTTTCGTAAAATTCGAAAATACCAGAGCTCCTGCAATAATGCCAATCAAAATTAAAACAAATCCGGGTAATTGATATTTCTGTTTCATTCCATCCTCCAATTTTTAATGCGATTTCGGCTGCTTATACAGGGCTTCTTTCAATATTGTTGCGTTTCTTGTCTCAAAATTCATATCTATTTAATCTCAATGTTCTTAATATTTTGAACGTTCGCTTCGATTTTTGGTAAACTTACAATTAATTCGCCGTCTTTTAATTCCGCCTGAATTTCGGATTCGCTAATGTTTTCGGGCAGGGAAAACTCCCTGTAAAAATTTCCAAAACTTCTTTCAATTTTGTGATATTTAAAAATAGGATTTTCGAATTGAAGTTTTCTTTGCCCGCTTACAATCAGTTTTCCGTTTTTAATTTTAATTGAAATCCCGTCTTTCTTTACTCCGGGCAAATCTATTTTAAATTTGAAATAATTAACGTCCTCGTACACGTCCGCGGCGGGCATCCAAAAACTTTTGCTTTGCTTTCTGCTCCCTTTATTGAATAATGATTCATTATTCGAAAAATACTCTTCAAACAAATTTTGATTTTCTTCGAACGGGAAAATCATTTTGCGAACCTCCTTTTTAAAAAAGAAAAATAGGAGAGAAGAACTCTCTCCTATTTTACTTTCACCTCAATTTCTTTCGGTTTGGCTTCTTCGGCTTTTGGAATTGTAATGGTCAACGAGCCGTTTTTGAATTCCGCTTCAATTTTGTCTTCCAGAATTTTTTCGGGAAGCGAGAACGAGCGGAAATACTTGCCGTAAGCTCTTTCGATTCTGTGGAAAGTAGCGTCTTTGCTTTCTTTTTCCTGTTTCCTTTCGCCGCTTATTTGCAATTCGCCGTTTACGTAGCTAATCTTAACGTCCTTCTTGTCAACCCCAGGTAAATCCATTTTCAACACATATTTGTCGTCATGCTCAACAATGTCAGTAAGCGGCATCCAAACTGCGTTTTCGTATTCGTCCTCGCCATCGTCGCCAAAGCCGAAACGCGAGCTTAAAGAGCTGAACAATCTGTTAAATTCTCTTTCCATGTTTAACAATTCTTTTGCCGGATTCCATTTTACTAATGCCATAGCTCTTCCCTCCTATATTTGTTAAACATACTTACGCAATTTTAATTGTTCTTGGTTTTACTCTTTCGTGTTTGGGCAAACTTAAAGCCAATACGCCGTTTTCAAAATGAGCTTCGATTTTGGAATCGTC
>JALWSN010000301.1 GCA_027080245.1 Ignavibacteriales bacterium
TTGCTTATTTAAGCAGCATCATTTTTCTGGATTTAACGAAGCTACCCGCTTTTATTCGGTAAATGTAAACTCCGCTGGCAAGCCTGCTTGCGTGGAAATTAATTTTATGATTTCCCGCCTCTTGAATTTTGTTTACCAATCCGGCTACTTTTTCTCCTAAAAGATTGTAAACGGTTAAAGAAACAAATTCCCGCTTGGGCAATTTGTAACTAATAATTGTAGTTGGATTAAAGGGATTGGGGTAATTCTGGTTTAACTCAAAATTGTCCGGCGCCTCCGCAGCTTCCTCCTCGACGCCAACCAACCCGAAGGTAAGGCTAACGTCATCGATAGCGGCTAAATCCCCGTTGTTTCCAACGTATTGCCAAGCAATCAAGACGTTTGAATTATTTTTGTAGCCGGACAAATCCACGTTAATTTCCCGCCATTTCCAGCCGGCGCTATCGTCAGACGCTTCCCATATTTCAGTCCAATTCGAGCCTCCGTCAGTTGAAATATGCGCTTTAAGCGTAGCCGCGCTTAACCAATTTGTGCTGAACCCCGCGTAGAATCGCAACAAGATTCCATCGTCGGGCAATTTAACCGCCGGAGTAATTAACCACTCGTCTTGGTCCTCACCAACCCAAGGACAAAGAGCGGAATGGACGTTCGTAGAATCCACGTCGGTAAAGGGATGATTTGCCGGATTGCCTTGAAACCAAGTTTTTGCGCTGTTGTAAACGGAACGCGTCCAACCCGTTGGAGGGAAAACCGTTCCGTCGAAATTTTCCGTTAAAATTACGCCATTTCCGTTTGCGCCGTTGCCGTTCTTAACCGTAATTAAGCGCGAATTCCCTTTGTCCGTCCGGCAATAATATTCGCCGTAAGGATCGTAATTTTGCGGATTACCGCTGTCGTAATAATATTTGTAAGTTTCGTCTGTTGCGCCATTAATTGCAACGCCATTTTTAAACCATTGAAACGAAGTGGCGCCCGGCACATTTGCCTTAAAATTAAAACAGGATTTCAAATTGCCGGCGTTTAGAAATGTTTGGTCGCTTTCGCCGTCCATTACAATCAAGTAATTTTCCCACAACCCGTTGTTTTTTACGTTCTTCTTAACGTAAACGCTTAAGACGGAGTTGCCGAACGGATATCCTCTAACGACGCCGTTGTTAATAAAATCCTCTTCTACAATAATTTTATCGCCGTACTGGTTCCCGCCTCCCTGAAGAGTGTCCTTATTTATTACATTACTTAAGATTCTAAAATTGTTCTTGCCGGAAAGGCAACCCGTAAGAGTCAAGTTTTCCACTGAGGTTGAATCGGCTAATTGAATCCTCCCGTGTTTAAAACTTTTGCCGAACAAAATTCCGCCGCCTTTAAAATGAACTTTCCTGATAATAGTATTGTCGTCGGAGCTTCTCACAAAAGCAAGCGTATCTCCTGCGCCCGCTACAAAATCAATAAATTCCCCGGAAGCGTTAAACCAGTTAACGTTCAGGAACTCGAGGTTGGAACCGGCTAAAATGCTTCCGCCGTTTTCAAACACAAGATAGTTTGCTTCGATTGGAGAGTACGAGTAAATTGTTTGAACGTCCGCGCCGGCAAAAGTAAGGTAGCTGTTCGTTACTCTTCCGTAGTTAGTAAAATTTTTGTGAAGGGTGAAATCGAGAAAATCGTTGTCCGTGGGGTTGTCTCTAATTAAGCCCTTGTTGGTAAAATCCTCGAATGCATGAATTGTAACAGAGTAGTTGTTTTCCGCTTGTTGCAAAGTATCCTCGTTAACAACTCCGCCGAGGATTGCAAAATTCCCTTTTCCCCTAATTACGCCCGTCAGTCTAACGTTTTCCACGGAAGTGGAATCGTTGAACCAATAGACGTTTGGCGTGGCAATGCCGGCGCTAAAAATTTTTCCGCCGCCCGTAAAATGCGCTTTATCCACACGCCCGTGACCATTTCCCGTTCCGCCTTCCGTAGAATAAAAAGCTACGGTAAAGCTTGAATCAACCACAAATTTCCCGTTATTAAATTGGAAATAGGAATCGACAAAGCTTAAATCCGAACCGGCGAGCAAATCCTGTCCGTTCTTCATTTCCAACTCTCGCACTCGTATCGCGCCCACGGAGGTTAGCGTCTGCGCCGTGTCGGCGTCGAACGAAATAAGTCTGTTTTGTAGCTTTCCATTGTTAATGATATTTCCTTTAACGGAAATACCGAAATCGGAAGACGAATTTGGGAAATCGCTCTGAGTGATTACGCCGTTGTTGTTAATGTTTCCGTTAACAAACAGCAAAACGCCGTACGTGCCGAAATTGGAACAAGAAAGCGTGTCGCCCGCATTGACGGTTAGATTTTTACATTCCAAGGTAACGTAGGCGCTGTTTGCGTAAACTGTGCCGTTAATCACAACGTCGTCCGCGGCAGTGGGAAGAACATGCCCTACCCAAGTAGTCGTGTCCGCCCAATTTCCTCCGGCTGCTGTTGAAACCACCGTTTGTGGAAAAGCTGTTCCCAGTGCGAACAACAATAAAATTAATGTGACTATTATTTTCATGATGAACTCCTTTTAATAATTATTTATTTCGTTTTCATTTTCGTCGTTCCTGTACTTAGCGCCGCAAATCTTACAATATTCGGCGTAGGGATTGTCAATTTTTTCGCCGCAGCTTCGGCAGCGGGTAATTAACTTTTCCCCGCAGATGGGGCAAAATCTTCCTTTTTCTTCCTCGCGGCTAAAGTACTGGCATTTTGTGCAAATTTTGTAATATTTCTTTTTCACCTTTTAGCGTCCTTAATTTTCGGATGATTTTTTTCAACCCTTTAATTAGGGCAAATACAATGCCAGAAAACCGCGCGGGGTTAAGCCCTTGTTTTTTAAGGATTTAAGAAATCCGGTAAAATTCTGTTGTGTTTTTTGTTGACTTCCCGGGCAACATTTTCGACGGATTCGTCAACAAAAGAGTAGCTATTAAAAAATGTTTTTCGTAAATTTAATTGGTGCTAAAATTTAAATTTTTAATACTATTCTTTTTCCTCGTAATTCCTTTCCGCGAAACAAAATCACAAATTAACTTTCGTTGGGAAAAAATTTACACGGGGAGCCGGAGCCCGCTGAGATTCGTTAGCGGCAACAGCGCAAGTTATTGGGTTCAGAATAACGACGGTACTCTGTTTAACATTGTTAACGGTAAGGTTAAAAAATACAAACTACCCCGTAGAATACCTCAAAAAAAGGCTTTGTATTTTAACCTCGGAGGCGGCAATTTCCTTTACCTTGGCGTGAACGCCAAATGGCAGGGCGAAATTTACAGATTTAAAAATAAAAAATGGGGCAAATTGGAAAGGAAATTCCCAGTGCCGTTAAATTTTATTGTGAGGTTGGGAAAACAAGTTTTTATTGTGGGAGACGACGGCGCCCTTTTGCGACAGGGGAAAAACTCGTGGGTGGAAATTCCCACCCCCTTCCAAAGCCATTGCGTAACGGCAATTTCCAACAAAAACGAAATTTTGATTTCCACTCAAAAAGAAGGTATTTTTATTTACAATATGTTAGACTTCCGTAAGGTTCGCGTTAAAACTGAGCAGGGATTTGTAAAAAAATTTCTAAAAATCAACAATAAAATTTACGGTCTAACGCTGAACGGCAAAATATTATTGCTGCAAAGGGATTCGCTGATTGAAACCGATTCCGGAAAATTAAGAAAATATTTTGCGGCGGACGTTAGCGAAAAGTTTGGTTTTGCCGAAAAGTGGATTTTCTTAGATGGCAAAAAAATTAAGGTCTCTTTCCCTCAGAATTACGGCGTTTCCGAAGCGCGCGCTTTTTCCGACAGCTTAGTAATTTTACTTTCGGACGACGGAAACATTTTTACCGGCAAGCCCTCAAGCTCTCTCTATTTTTACGATTTGTCCTCGCTTTATCGCGTGGAAGATTTGCCGAAATCAAAAAACAGAGGCGCGCAATTTTTCGACGCCGACAACGACGGGGTTAAGGATTTGTTGCTAATTAATAATAATTTCGGAAACTACCTAACGCTTTACAAGGGAATCCACAATTCTTCTTTTGCGGACGTAACTTCGCTTTCAAACCTCCCATTTAAATATTTTCCCGTTGAACTTTTCACAATTGCGGATTTTAACAAAGACGGACTGAACGACCTCTTCCTGCTCGTCCGGAAGAACGGCTCAAGAAGGCTTTTGTACTACAAAAACAAGGGGGGCTTCAAATTTGGAAAAGCTGCCGAGATTCCGCTTTTCAAAGATTTCAGGAAATTCGGGATTCGCACGCTCTCCTCGTTCGACTATGACAACGACGGCGACAACGACTTAATTTCAACTTCTTACTACTCATCCTCTAACAAATTTGGGAAAGGGTACATTTTAATTTACAAAAATAATAGCTTCGGTAATTTCAGCATAATCGATTCGTCCTTGAAACCGCTTACGCTTAACTGGAACAGCTATTCCGCTTTCGCCGATTTAAACAACGACAATCTTAACGATTTGTACGTAGCCACTTACTGGAAAGCAAACTACATTTTAATTGGCAAGAACAAAGGATTTGTTAAAGGGGAATCTGAAAGATTGCCTGAACGAAAAAGCGAAACCACCTCCGTAAACTTTTGCGATTTCGACAACGACGGCGACTTGGACATTTTTACTATTGGCGTTATGGACAGGTTGAGAGTTTACGAAAACAACGGCAAGGGATTCTTTAAGGAAATAGCCGCCCGATTGTTCAACCCAAAGGATTTGGGTTTTGGCGAAAAAATTAAACAAACCGCAAGTTTGAAGTTCGGAGACTTCGACAACGACGGATTCACGGACATTCTTTTTTCCGTTGCTCTTAGCGATACGAATTTAACAAATTTATTTTTGAATAAGAACGGGGTTGGTTTTGTTAAACAAGATTCCGTTTTCGAAAATCCGAAGACTTTGTTGCTTAACGCCGTAGTAGCCGATTTCGACAAAGACGGCGACCTCGACGTTTACGGTACGTTTAACAGGCACAATGTTTTGTGGGTGAATTCTCTGGACAAAAAGAATTTTGTAGAGATTAAATTACGCGGCTTCGCTTCTACTACAAACGCGGTGGGAAGTAAAATTTGGGTTTACGAACATTCCAATTCGGGCGCTTCCGGCAAGCTGCTTGGCTTTAAACAAACGGGAGGCGAATCGCGTGGATTGCTTTCTTCGAACGGATTTACAATACATTTCGGGCTGGGAAAAATAAAATATTGCGACGTAAAAGTCCGCTTCCCTTCCGGCAAAATAGTAGTAAGAAAAAATATCCGGGCGGGAAGTTTCCTGACAATTAACGAGTATCCTTTTCTGCAAGCGTTCTTCTACAGATTGCCGGGCGTTTTGTTCAGATTTTTCTCCGACAGGGAAAATCAAATTTACCTGGCGATAATTATTTTTTCTCATTTGTTCATTTTGTTAGGGTTGAATTACGGGGTGAAAAAACTGTTGTGGACGATGAAAATCGCCTTTATTTTCGGGGGGTTAAATATTTCTTTGTTCTGGCTTTCTCTTTATTTTGCCTCGTTTTCAAGCGTTCGCTTCATTAAATTCTTCGTGCCTGCTGGGCTAACTTTTTTGGTAACAGTTATTCCGTTATTGGTGTTTTACTGGTTCTCCGGCTTTTCGCAAAAGCAGGACAATGGCGGCGAAAAATTGTTGAGGTTAATAATGTCCTTTGCCCACGGAGGCGTGGCTTTAAGAAACATGAACGGAATTATTTTGCTTTGCGAAAATTTGCCTTCCGACTGGAAAAGCAACGAGGAGTACAAAAACAAATTAAAGCAGCGGTTCAATACATTTAAAACAATTACCATGGATTCGCTTAAGGAAATAATCGAGCTGGAAAAATCTAACGGCGGCGCAAGCGAAAAAATAATTTCGCTTGAGGAATCGCTTGCCAACATTGGCTCTTTAATCGCCAAATTCGAAAAAAGCGAAATTCTAAACGAGGAAATTGCAAACGAATTTAAGTTCGTAAGAAGCGGCGTAAAGGAATTGAAGGAAACCGTTTACAAAAGGAATTCGTGCCTGCCGGAGGTGGCGATAAACGGCGTTCTTGAGAATTTTGAAAACATACTTAAA
>JALWSN010000302.1 GCA_027080245.1 Ignavibacteriales bacterium
CGCCCAAATCTTCTATTGAATAATTTAAATTTCCAACCCCAACCTGTCTCGTGGCTTCGAGCAACAATTTAATTGGTTTGTCCAACCAGCGTTTTACAAAAAAAATAATAATTAAACTCAAGGAAACAATAGCCGAAAAGGCGAAAATAATTAACTTCATTGCGGATTTTCTCTGAGCGACATCCACTTCCTTTAAGGACATCGTAATATCCAACACTCCAAGAACTTTCTTTTTCGCGGGATGAACGTGACATTTTGCCTTCCAGCACGAAGGCTCGTTGTAAATGGGATTCATTACTCCTAAAATCTCAGGTCCGTCCGGGCTAAGTCTGAACACTCTTGTCCTTCTGTTAATAGGCAATTTTTCCAGCGGCTTATCCGCCTGGTGACACGCGTAACAACTTTCGCCTTTAATATTAACCATTTTGCCCATTAACTTGCGGTTGTTAGAATAGATGATTACTCCTTCTTTATTAAATATTCGAATATCTTTAATGTTCGGCTCCTCGCCAATCGTATTAATTATTGCATAAATCTGTTCCCTCTGATTTTTCAGCATTCCAAGCTTTGCGCTTTTTTTAATCGTCTCGCTCAATTGATTTGCGTGCCTTTCGAACTCGGTAAAAAGTAATCTGTTCTGCGCTCTTAAATTGAAGTAAGAATAAATTCCAATGATCACAATAGTTGTAATTCCAACTACAATTATTAACTTTAACGCTATTTTGTTAAATTTTCTTTTCAACTACCTTTCCTCTTTATTTCAATTAACTTGCCGGGAATACTCTTCGGGTACGATTTGTTCTCGTGGCAATCGTCGCAGGAAGCTTTGTCGTACTCGCGATTTTTGTGGCATGTTTCGCAATCGTTTTCGACGTGGTTCTCGTCCAGAACCAAGCCCGTAATTTCGTGCTTGAAATTTTCCGGCGCCCAATCCGAATGGCAAGATGCGCAATTGGAATTTAGTTTCGTAAAACTTTTTCTCCAGCCATGGCAATTAACGCATTTTAATTTTTTGTGAAATCTGTTCAAAGCCCATCCGGTGGACCCTTTGTGATTAAACGGCGGACGCATTCCGTTGCTGTGGCAAAAGCTACAGTTATTCTTTACGGCATGGCAATACGAACATTTTTTGTGGGCAGAGTCTAATTTTTCTCCCGGCTTTGCCGTTACTTGTAGCTTAGCCCCGGCGTTCTTGCGAACGTCGTGGCAGTTAATACATTTTTCGTTGTGATGACAATCCGAGCATTTTAGCCCAAAAAGCTTGACGTGTTCCTTGTGGTAAAACGTAACGAACTTACCGGGAGCGCCGCGCGCGAGAAAAATAATTTTCCCGGGTTTCCTTTTGATTTTATGCTGGGGAATATTTGAAGGCAGCTTTTTCTTTACGGCAATAAGTTCGGGCATATTCTTAGGAGCGTGACAGGTGTTGCAACCCAGAGTATGACTCCATTGAATGTGGCATTTCATGCACTTTTGATGATATGCCCCTCGTAAATCCGGACGCGTAATATTTGTCCTCTTCCTGCGAACCGAATGGCAATCCGCACACTGACGGATTTTTTTGTCCGTTGTGTAATGATGACACTGAACGCAGCCGCCGCTAATTTCCGACATTTTAGCGTGAACCCTGTGCGGAAACACAACTTTACCGTAAAGTTTGCTCAATCTATCGATTACAATTACGTCGGGAATTTTTACGTTGAATTTGTAAGATTTAATCATTTCGTAACGGGGGCAAGGCCACAAACAAGGCTTTTCGGCGGTGGGGAATTGGCAATTGTGGCAGCTTTTGCAAGTCAGACTTTCGTTAAACTTTCCTCTGGTTGCCTTCAAACTATTTTGGGCAAACAATAACCGAGTAAACAAAAGAATAAAAGCCGCTATTAAAATTTTACTTTTCATTTTCGCTCCCCACAATTCTGTATTTTGCATCCGGCGCTAACCTTTTTGCCGGCAAACTAATTACCGGGAAAATCATCACAGCCGCGCGGTAAAGCAGAATTAACATCGCAATAAATCCGACAGTTACGGAAATTTCGCCAATCGATGGAAAATAACTCCTGACGGCATAAGGAGGATTGTAAGCCACAAGGAAATTGTCTATTCTATTTAAAACCACTCCGAAAATTACAAGCGAAGAGGCGACAAATAATCCCAGTTTGGAACGGATTACCTTTTCCGAAAAGAACATTCGCAAAGGAATAATAACGCCGAAAACCAATTCAATCATGAACAAAACGCTCGCCGTATTAACCTCGTTCAAAAAAACAAACGTATTGCGTATTGCCATATCTCCCAATTTAAAAGCAAGGTAAACAAACAAAATAGGTCCTTCCATCCTTGCCAATCCCCTTAACACGCTCATCTCGGGTTCAATTTTAAGCGACCTCGACGCAATAAGGGATTCGAAAATCACCATAGGAAAACCTACGCCTATTGCGGACAGTAAGAATAACAGCGGTAATATCGGAGTGTGCCATAAGGGATGCATCTTCGATTCGGCCACAACCATGAGCGTGCCGAGCGAGGATTGATGTAAAGTAGAAAGAACCACGCCGGCAATCACAAAAATAAACATTGTTTTTGCCAATCCCCGGTTCAATACCCTTAGGAACAAATCCAATGGTCTGTTCAAAAAAGATAACAAGCCCTTTAGTTTTACTTTCCCGATGAACCTTTCGGCTACTATTGGGAAAAATTCGATGTAAAGAACGGTAAGGTAAGTAAAAACACAGATGCCTACTTCGAATAAAGGAGAACTCGAGTTCCAATAGATTAAAGGATGCCAGATGTAATACCAGCGCCCCAAATCAACGAATACGCCAAAAGCCACAAATGTGTAGCCAAGCATAGCGGTAAGCAAAGCGGGCCGCAAAATAACTTTGTATTTTTCCCGATGCATTACGTGACCCAACGCTGCCGTAGTAAAGCCGCCGGAGGCAAGCGCAACCCCGCAGGCAACGTCTATGGCTATCCATATTCCCCAAGGGTGTTGGTAATCCAGGTTTGTTACAGCGCCCAACCCCCAAACGAATCTTAACATTAAAAATACAACGCCGTTCAAAGCCAATAAAGCAAGCACTATTACGCCGGGCGTAAAGAATTTTCTTTTGAGGCTCGTTGGTTTGAATGACTCTTCCATTTACTCTTCTTCCTCTTCATTAATTTTCTTTTTGGAGATCCACATAATTCCGCCCAGCAAAACATACAACGCTACCGGCGGAACAAAGTACCTGAACAACCCATGTTGAATTTCACGAGAGACGCCCGGGGCGGGCTCGTCGCCAAGCTTCGGAAAATCCAACTTGTTGAACCCCACCCCGGCCAGATAAACCCACGACGTTCCTCCTACTTCATATTCGCCGTAGACGTGGTTAACATATCTTTCGGGAAATTCCTTTATTTTGCTTTTCGCCAACAGTAAAACTTCTTCCCTTTTACCGTAAGTCAAGGCTTCAACAGGGCAAACTTCCACGCAGGCGGGCAAAAGCCCTTTCCTCGTTCTGTCGAAGCAGAAATCGCATTTCATTATATCCGGTTGAATTGCCTTGCCGTATTCAAAAGTTGGAATCTGAAACGGACAAGCCACCATGCAATATCTACAGCCGATGCACCGTGCGCCATCCCAGGTAACGGGGCCGTTTTCGTGCTTGGTAAAAGCGTGAACAATGCACGAAGCCACGCAAGCCGGATCTTCGCAATGCATACACTGAACTTTTACGTCGATTGGCAATTCGTATTCGGCTTTTTTTTCGTACTCGTTTACTACGGTCAGTGAAGTTACGTCCGGGCGCCTTTTTGTTTTTAATATTTCTCTATTTTCGTGATACCAGTCCAACGGTTTGTTAGGCAAATTGTGCGCTTCCTTGCAAGCCCATTCGCAACTGCGGCATCCGATGCAAGCCGTCGTGTCCACTAGCACGCCCATTCGCCTTTCTTCCAATTCGCTTTTGGATTGAGCTTTCGTAACATTGTTTGCGCCGGCTACCGTTAAACCGATTAATCCCGCGGTTTTCAAAAAATCCCGCCTGCTCTGATTAGCCATTAGATTCCCTCCTCGATTTGCTCTCGTCTTTTTCCGACGGGTTTAATTTCCCTTTTAGCCAATTTTTCAAATTTTCATCTTTCTCAATCAGTTCCGAGAATGCCCTTTCGGGATCGTGATTTTTTTTCTTCAAATAATTTATTATGCAATTTGCGTCGAAGCTCAAATCTTTCTCTTCAATCAATCCTTTCCTAAACTTCGCCCATTCCAGAATAATATTGTAAATATGTTTTCTGTGATGATGCGAATACTCGTCTAATATCTGCTCTCCGCACAGCCATGCAAGGCTCATCGGGTATTGCTTCGGATGAAATATTACAAAGAACCAATGCCAGACAATTATCGCCAAAGTGGCTAAAACGGCTTCGTAAAAGTGAATCAGTTCGGCGATGTGAATTAACCATGGCGGAGCCCAATTGCCAACTAACGTTGGGAACCAAAGAATAGCTCCTGTTACACCCATTACAATAACGCCCCAAACAAGAGCCCAGTATTCTGCTTTTTCGGCGTAATCGAACTTACCGAAGGCGGGAGGATTTTTCTTAATATGCAAATAGTAGCTCAGATTTTCCAGAACGTCTTTAAAATCCTCGAGCCTGGGCAGTATGCCTTTTAAGATTGACCTGCCTCGCTTGGTTACGTACAAATAAATAACGTGGTAGATTGCGACCAAAACCAGAATAACCGCAGCCGTCCGGTGAACTACCTGGCGTATCGGTTCGTTCAAACCTAAATTGTTTAATCCAATTGAATACCAACTATGTGGAAATTTAAGGGCAAAACCCGTAGTTGCCAGCACAATAAACGAAATAAGCAAAAGCATATGTTGAACTATTTCGTTTTTGGAAAAACGCGGCGCCGCGGGTTTGATTTTTTCAATTTTTCTTTTTTGACGCAATTCGAAGACAAATATTATTAAATTGTGAAGAACCATTCCGCCAATTACAATTAAAATTAACCAGACGTAAATCTTAGTAATCAGTTTTTCAAGATAAGCGCCTTTGTGGGTGATTGGTTTGTGAGAATAACTTTCTGCAAAAACTTGCGTTGCATCCTTGTGACATTTAAGGCAAGTGTTCCTTACATTCTTAATATTAACCGACGAAGCGGGATTATCCTTGGGCAAAATTTTGTGCGTATTGTGGCAGTCCGTGCACAACGCCACCCGTTTATCCCCGCGCGCCGCCGCCATTCCGTGGTAGCTGTCCTCGTAAGCGTAAGGCTGCTTACCCGAGAGCCCGAAACGCTCGGCTAATATTTTATTTGCGTGGCAGCTAACGCAAGTGGCTTTTTCCATTTCACGGGCTTTAATTCTGTTGGCTTTACCCGTAACGTTTTGTATTGAATGCTCGCTGTGGCAATCGTTACAAACGGGAGCCAATTTTACCCCGCGCTCCACGTAAAGCCAGTGAATTGATTGTTGGTAATTCTTGGCTTCTTTAGGATGACATTTACCGCACGTGGCGGATAAGTTAAACGGCGAAATTGTTGAATTCGGTTGTACAATGTTCTTAATATTGTGAACTCCATGGCACGAAATACACGTGGCGGCTTTTTTATTCCCTTTTGCCAGCAACCTACCGTGCACCGAATTTTTGTAATTTTTTACGCTTGCGTTGGCTACAATTCCTTTGTGTTTCGCTTGAAATTTCTTGTTGCCGTGGCATTTAATACAAGTTTTGGGAATATTGCTAAAATAGACGGGACTGTTCTTGTTTAAAACTTTTAATACATTGTGTCCCCCGTGGCAGTCCCAACATTTTGCGGCGTCTTCAATTCCTTCCGTTAAAGAAATTCCGTGAATGCTTTTTCTGTGTTGTTCGTATTCCTTTTTGTGACAAGTAGAACATTTAGCCAGCTGAACGTAATTTACTCCTTCCTGATGTTTTTTCAGATTGCCGGCTTCGAACTTGTGACAATCCGAACAAATTAAATTTGCGTGAACGGACTTTTTAAGCGTGTCGCTAATTTCCGTAATTTCGTGACAACTTCCGCAAATACAATTTTGAA
>JALWSN010000303.1 GCA_027080245.1 Ignavibacteriales bacterium
TTTCAACTCTTCCATTTTCATCGTCACCAGCATTGCGTAAATCATGATAATTACCGCCGGCATTATGGTAGCTTTAATAGCTTTTATTTCGGCTTTGCTTAGATTTAACCCAAGCAAATAACCGCCCAGCAACGCGGCTAAAATTAGCCAGGGCATGTATTTTTTAATGAATGAATCTATTCTTTTAATTGTCTCCATCTCGCGCCTCCGTTAAAACATGTAATAAAGTCCGAGCCAGGTTTCGTAAGAATTACCGAAAGGCCTCTTTTGAGTTAATGTTAATGGCAAAACCGCTTGAACGAAAAACGAATTTCCGAATCGGTATTGAACAGCTGGAATTAACTGAAACAAATACGCGTCAGTGTCGGGTAAATTTTTGCCGTCTTTTGAATTTTCAAAAAACCTTTTGTAGTAAAATGTGTTTTCCAAAATTAATTTTTTGCTAAAATTGTACGCCGTACTCCAGGAAAAACTTAACACGTCGCCAAGATTGACTCCGGCGTCGTTTTTCCCCCTCGCCAGGTAGAAAGCCGAGAATCTCAAATCCCATTTGCCAAATTCTTTTTCGGGCAAAATAGAAAAGCCGTAATCAAAACTCCCCGTTCCTGTCGGCAATTCGGTAGTTGACAAATTTGTTGACTTTCCAGTGGGCGATTTTGTGAAGAACAATCCCGAAAGTAAAAACCTGTCCGACTTTTTGTGGTAAAATTTGTAGAGCAACGCCGCAATTACGTCGCCCAATCCCGCGCCTGTTTTCTCAACGCCGTTTTTCGTAAGGGATTTCTTTACGTAAGGAACATTTAAAATTAGCGTTAATCTATTTGTAATGCCGTACCTTATTTTACCCCAAACAACATTTGAAGTAAAATTTAAGCTTGAAGGCGCGTCGACCATTTTGCCCTCCGCCGAGCTCCACATCTTTGTGTAATCGTTAATAATCCAGTAACCTCTGAACACCCAGTGATTTTGGGGCAAAGTTTTTGCGGGAATGCCAAACAACGGCGGACGTGGAAATAACTTTTGTGCGCGAACTCCAAAACCCCAAATCGTTGTCGATAAAAAAACTATCAACACAAAAGTTTTAATCCTTTTCATCTTAATCTTCAAACATCTACTAAACTTCTGTTTGTTGCCTGTAATTTTTTTAGTTTTTACTTATTTTTCCTTTCGAACATTGAATACCCTATTACGCAATAGTCGCCGTTTCTCAATTCAAGGCGAGCGTTCAAATTTTTAATATCATCTGAATATTTGTTTTTAAAATGTTTTTTAATGATTTCAAACAAATCTCTTACACATTCCGAGGCTTCCCAATTAGCTTCGTAATAAATCCACGTGCCCTGCCTTGTAGTTTTAACCAGGTCCAGATTACGTAATATTGTCAGATGCCGCGATACCTGATATTGCGGTAGTTGCAAAGCGTCCACCATTTCGCAAACGCAAATTTTTTTTCCGCTTTGAAGGAAAAGGTTTAACAACCTGAGCCTCGTTTCGTCGCCTAATGATTTAAATAAATTTACAAAATTCATTTTAAACTCCTATATGCGTATATGCAAATATATGCATATAATTAAAGTCAGTCAAGTTTTTTAGTGACAGAAAAACTCGTAATGTAAATTCTACTGGAAAGATGCACACTTCAGCGCTTCTTATGCGGGGAAATGGATGATCCGTCTCCTTCCGCAGAATGCGGAAGGAGACGTACATGTCGCAGCGTAGTCAAGCGAAGCGCCGACAAAGACGGGAACTAATTTGACAATCAAAATCTTTATTATCTTTTTAAAAAAAGATTTAATGTATTTTAAAGTGCAAAAACAAAATCTTTTACGACTGTAAAAAAACAATCGAAATAACTTAAGGGTAACATCATGAAAGTAAAAGCTTTAATCATTGCAAGCGCTGTAGCCGCTCTTTCGTTTACCGCAATGAAATCGGGTAAAAAACCGGGTAAGTCTCACGGAATAAGCTACCCGACAGGTTGGAGGAATTGGTCCGTAATTGCAGTTTCTCACAGAACGGATAATAACACAATAAGAGTAATTTTAGGCAACAAAATAGCCGTAAATGCGGCGCGAAAAGGTAAAACAAATCCTTGGCCCGACGGTACAATACTCGGTAAAGTGGTCTGGAAAGACACTCAACTAAAAAATTGGAAAAAAGCCACAGCTCCCGGAAAGTTTGTACATGCGGAATTCATGTTCAAGGATTCGAAAAAATATTCCAAAACTTACGGCTGGGGCTGGGCGCGTTGGATAGGATTGCAGCAAAAACCTTTTAACAAGGGGATGCGGATTTGCATTGGCTGCCACACGCCGGTAAAAAAACGAGATTGGGTGTTTACAAATCCAGCTGTGTTTCCCGAACTAAAATAAAAATTTCGCAACGCAAACTTCCCCGGCGGAGTGCGCAACTTTAGCGCCTATTTATTGGAGAAATGGATAATTGGAATGATGGATGAGTGGGCAGATGAAAGTTTAAGTTGCTTGGTTCTTGATTGATTCTTTAAACTGAAAATATTAAAATGTTTGTAACGCAGATTAGTCTTCAACTTCTCCGCAAAATGCGGAGGAGGGGACAATCTGCGAAGAAATGTAAATAGGGACAAATGAATGGATGTCTATAGATTCTTTAAAAAACGGAAATTTGATCGTTGAAACTATTCACTATAAACAATTCAAAAGTAAAAATTAAAAAGTCAAAAGTATTTTTGGCTACAAATCTCCTTTCTCTCTTTGTCGTTAAATCATTTAGTTAATGAATTTTTCAGTTGTGACTTACTGAACAATTGATATTTAAAACTTACCCTGCGCCCTTTGCAGCATTCCTTTGCGCTCTCTGCGTGAAAAAATTTGCTTTTCCCGTAGTCAATTCATTTGCGCTTTTGTCATTTTTTCTGGCGCTAGTTTTACGACTTAAAATATTTTAACAAAAAAGCGAAAATATGATTGTGGATACTTTTCATCCTTAAATCATCCTTGTTTTTTTGTCAAATCTAAAAATTAATTTATTGCTTTTAATTTAATTTTGTGTTAAGTTTCATTCCAAATTAATTAGCCAAATGAAGAACGTTTGGCTATTTTTTTAATATTTCAAGCAAACAGACATGAAGAGCAACACGCAATATGCGCCAGCGGAGAGGGCGGACGCAAAAGAACTTCAAAGGCAAATTCAACTAATCCGACAGGAAATTTTAACCCGGCAATTGCTGGATGCGCTGCCATTGTTCGTAACTGTTCTAAACAAACATCGGCAATTTGTTTTTTTGAACAAAACGATGGTGAGCTATTTAGGGTACTCCACTGAAGACGAGATTTTAGGATTAAGACCGGGCGAAGCAGTCCATTGCATACACGCCTATGAAAACGACGCCGGTTGCGGCACAACCGAATTTTGCCGCTATTGCGGAGCTGTAAACGCAATTTTAGAGGCTCAGCGCGGCGTGCAAAACGAGAAAGAATGCAGAATTATTGTACAGGACAATAAGGCGCTGGACTTTTTAGTGTGGGCTACGCCAATTACCATTAAAGGCGAACCTTTTACTATTTTTGCTCTAAAGGATATTAAACATACTAACCGATTACGCGCCCTTGAAAAAATTTTCTTTCACGACTTATTGAACACTACCGGTGCATTAAAAGGATTTGCTAATTTAATTGCCGAAACCGACGATTGCGATGAAATCAAAGAGTATTCAGGATTTATTGGCGAAATTTCCGAACGAATAGTTGAGGAAATCAAAGAACAAAGAGATTTGACCGCTGCGGAAAACAACGAGCTTAACGTAACTTTTGAAAATATTTCCGTTAAAGAAATTATTAGCGGCGTTGTCGTTCTATACAAAAACAACAATTTAGCAGAAGGCAAAATAATTAAAACGCTTAACGAGTGCGGTGATGAAAAAATTTTTACTGACAAAATTCTTTTAAGACGTGTGCTTTCTAATATGTTGAAAAACGCTCTTGAAGCTTGTGACCAACAAAGCGTTGTAACAATTGGCTGCAAAAAAGTAAACAACGAGTTCGATTTTTGGATTCACAACAATTCTTTCATGCCGGACTACGTTCAAAAACAGGTTTTCCAACGCTCTTTTTCCACTAAAGGTCCCAACCGTGGGTTCGGCACTTACAGCATTAAACTTCTTTCCGAAAAATATCTTGGCGGAAGGGTTTATTTTGAAACCTCTAAGGAAAAGGGCACTACTTTCCATGCGGTTTTCCCAAAGTAATTTTTTTTAATTTCAACGCTTTAATATTGGTCGCCCTTTGAACTCCCGCCGGGTTTATTTTTCCCTTTTTTCACTTACCTATCGCTGAAAGCGAATTGTTTTGGAATCCAATATTTCGCTAATTTTTTACGGTATCCAAACAGCGGTTTTTGGGAAAAATTTAAGCAAAAGTAAATTACTCAGCGCTGCAAAGCCGGCATACAATTTTCAAATTCCTAATATTACAAAAGTTTAAAATATTCTTACAAGAAAACAAAGATTTGATTGAGGTTACTTTAAATCAATTTAATATCCTCCAGAAAAGGCAAGGACTTACGCGTTTGTCGAACTTTTTCCAAATCAATTTCAAACGTAAATAACCCTTCCTCGTCTAGCGCGTTGAAAATTTCGTCGCCCATCGGATCATAACATGCGCTACGCCCGTTGTATTGCTGGAAAGGATCATTGCCCACGCGGTTCACACCGATAACGTAACATTGATTTTCAATCGCCCTTGCTCTTAGCAATGCGCTCCAGTGGCGAATTCTTTTAACTGGCCAATTGGCGGCGTCCACAATTACTTCGGCTCGTTTTTTTGCGTAAAAACGGTAAAGTTCCGGGAAGCGTAAATCGTAACAAATGGAAAGCCCAATCTTTGCGCCGTTTACTTTTGTGACAACCGTCTCCGAGGACTCCGCGTAATTCTTATTTTCGCCAGACATGGCAAAGAGGTGAATTTTTTTGTATTTAGCGGCAATTAATCCGTCGGAGTTCAGGTGAATTAGCGAGTTAAAATATTGCCTGTTTTCTTTTTCGATGAAGCCAAATATAAAATCCGTTTTAAGCTTTTGCGCGAGGTGAATGAATTCGGTTAAATATGTGCCGTCAATTTCCTCCGAATTTTCCGCGGCGTTCATTGTAAAACCCGTTAAAGTCATTTCGGGCAAAATTAAAAGTTCAACGTCCGGCGGAAGTTCTTTCAGGAATTGCAAAATTTTTCTGAAGTTCCTTTCTTTGTCCTCCCACGCAGGCGAGTATTGAACGATTCCAATTTTCATTTATTTACCTTTTTGAATTTAGTAAAAGCAAAAAATTAAAAATATTCGGGTAAAATATTTAAAGAATCTTTAACTTTACCAAATTAAATTTTAATTATTGTTCAAAAACAGGTTGGCATGCTAAATTACATCTGGATGGCTTTACTGATTTTGGGAATTGGCGCCGCATTGGTAACCGACGTTGTGGAACAATCGAACAACAAATACAAAAACGGCATCCCTTTTGAAGTTGAATTTACGTTTCAAAAAGAATTTCACTCAAACAAAGCTTCCACTTACGACGTTACGGTCAATGTTTCCGCCTCGAGGTTCAACAAATTTTACGCGCGTAAAATCAAAAACGATTTTACTGAAAAGGGAAAATTAAGTTTCACGCCTTCTAAAAAAACTTCGGCAATTTACCTGAAGATTGGGGAAAAATCCCCCAGGTTGTGGAAAGAAATGGCCGCCGCCGTCGGCAAGAAAAACGACTTAACGGGCAAGGTGATTTCAATTACGCCGCTCGGTAGCACCAAAGCAAAAGCTCGAATTGTATTCGAAAAAATCTCTTTCGTTAAAATGAAGGACGTTACCAACGCCGCAATCAATTACTCAAAAGTGGCGGTTACAATAGCCTTGGGATTAATTGGAATAATGGCCTTGTGGCTGGGAGTAATGAAAGTTGCCGAGGAAGCGGGGTTAATTCAACTAATAGCCAAAGCGGTTCGCCCAATTACCAAATTTCTTTTCCCGGACGTTCCGCAAGAT
>JALWSN010000304.1 GCA_027080245.1 Ignavibacteriales bacterium
ACGGACCATTGTTCGAAACGGTTTGCGACGCTGCTATCCAAGCCGCGCGCAACGATCCGCGGTTTTCCCCGTTGACGGAAGAGGAATTTAATCGGGTAGAAATTGAGATTTCGGTTTTGTCCGAACCATTTCCGATGAATAGCTACGACGATATTGTGGTAGGCAAGCACGGTTTAATAGTTGAAGAGATGGGGAGCAGGGGTTTGCTTCTTCCGCAAGTTCCAATAGAGCACAATATGAACAAGGAGGAATTTCTTTCGGCGCTTTGCCTGAAAGCTGGTTTGCCGGAGAACCTTTGGCGAGAACGCAAGCTTAACATTAGTATGTTTAAGGCGACTGTGTTTTCGGAAAAAGAGTTAGGCGATGAAAATGACTCTGATTAGAAAACCAGCTGTTGCCGGAATGTTTTATCCGGCGGACAAAAAAGAGCTGGAAACTCTGCTGAAATATTTTTTTGAATCCGCCGAAATAGAAAGAGCTTACGAAAAAGTTTGCGGAATAATCGCCCCGCATGCGGGCTATGTTTATTCGGGGCAAACGGCGGCTTACGCTTACAAAACCATTGTTAATAAAGACGTTCGGGACGTTGTGGTAATTTCGCCAAGTCACCGCGAGTATTTCCGCGGCAGTTCGATTTTCGACGGCGAGTATTATTCGACGCCGCTCGGCAAAATCCGCCTTAACAGAGAAATGGCGGAAGAGATTGTTCGAAATTCCGAGACTGTTTTTGCCGGGGAGGTTGGTCACCGTTCCGAACACGCTTTGGAAGTGCAATTGCCATTTTTGCAATTTGCTCTGGGAAAGTTTACTTTAACTCCAATTGTAATGGGCGATCAAAGCCAAACTTTCGTTGACGACCTTGCAACGGCTCTTAGTAAAGCTGTTGACGAGAAGACCTTAATTGTTGCAAGCAGCGACCTTTCTCATTATTATCCGAAAGAAACAGCGCAAAAATTAGACGCAGTTGTTGTTAATGACGTAAATAATTACGATTTCGATTCTTTAAGCCGTCACCTTGAAAATAATTATTGCGAAGCTTGCGGCGGAGGTCCGATGATTACAATGATGAAAGCCCTTGCAAATAAAGGCTGTAAACATTCCGCCGTATTGAAGCATTCCGATTCCGGCGACGTTAGCGGAGACAACCGGCAGGTTGTGGGCTACTTGTCCGCCGTTGTTTATTCTTGAAAAAATTTTTAGGCGAGTGAATGAATATTCAAATTATTGGAACCAAAAAATGCCGCGAAACGCAGAAGACGGAAAGGTTCTTCAAAGAAAGGGGAATTAAATATCACTTCAGAGACTTGGCTCAAAAAGGGTTGACCAAGGGAGAACTCAATAATATCAAGGCGAAAATACCTCTTGAAGAATTAATGAACAGGGACGGCAAACAATTTAAGAAAAGAAATTTACAATACATTATTTTTGATCCCGAAGAAGAATTATTAAACGATCCGCTATTGTTAAAGACCCCGATTGTCCGGATCGGGAAAGATGCGACAGTTGGCTACGTTCCTGAAGTTTGGAAAAACTGGCTGAAGAAAGAGTGATTTTTGCGCTTTGCTTCCCATTTGTTTGAATCGTTTAATCGGATTGTCAAATTTACGGTAATGGTTGTTAATGAGTTGACTTGTCATCTAAGCTTCTCGGAAATTGTTAGATAAATTGCCAGGTTACAATATCTCTTCTTGACGCAAACAATTTATTTTCGTAAGTTTCGACTGGTCAGTCTAAATTAGAATGGTGAGTCTAAATGTCCAGACGGGAACGTCAAATTCGAGAAAAAGAATTTAGGAAAAGGCTAATACTTAAATCCGCTTTAAAGATATTTGCCAAAAACGGTTACCACAAAGCAAGCATGGATTCAATCGCGGAACATTCGGAACTGGGGAAAAGCACTATTTATTATTATTACAAAAACAAAGAAGAACTATTGCTGGCTGTTTTGGAAGAAGGGTTAAAATTGTTTTTTCAAAATCTGGAGAATGAGTGGGCGAAAATTGAAGCCGTAAAAGAAAAGATTGCTGCCATATCTTTTGTGTCGGCGAATTTTTTCTACGACAATCCCGACTACTTCAAACTTTACCTTTATTTTTCAGCTCATCCTAAATACAATAAAAAAACAATGGAGCTGCTTTTACCTGTAATTAGGAGCAAGAACAAAACAATAATTAAATTGTTTCAACAAGCCCAAAAGGAAGGGGTTATCAAATCAATTAACGTTAACGCAATAGCGGAAATATTTGGAACAATGGTAATGGGCGTAGGAATATTCGGCAGATACAAGCGCAAGCAAGATTTGAGGAGGAGAATGAAACTAATTAACGAAATTCTTTTCGAAGGAATTTTAACCAATGAGGCCCGGAGGGAAAATGAAAAAATTTACTAATTGGATTATTGAACATTCAAAATTTACGATTACGTCGATTGTAGTCCTGACTTTGTTTTTTGCTTACAGTATTAAAAATATTAAAGTTGATCCGGATATTACTTCTTCGCTACCGAAAAAAATACCTGCAAAACTACTTTACGACAAAATGAACAAAATTTTTCCGAGCAGAGATTTTGTTTTGCTTGCTTACGGCACAGATAATATTTTTTCGCCGAATGCGTTGAGGGAAATTTTTAATTTAACTTCTCATCTCGAAAAAATGCCCGATGTTTATTCGGTTCTTAGTCCTACAAATATTAAAATTATTAACGGATCAAAGGACGGTATTGAAGTTAAAGAAATATTAAAAAAACCGCCCGTTACTGACGCGGAGATTAAGATTTACAAGCAAAAATTATTCAATTCCGATTTGCCCATTGAGAACTTGATTTCCCGGGACTCAAGCATGGCGGGCATCATGATATTCTTGAAAAATAATGTAAAGCCCGAGGACGTTTCAAAAAAGATTTTAAAATATGTTAACCAATTAAAATTAAAGGGCAAAATTTACGCGACGGGCAAGCCCATATTAACATATTATTTGGGCAGAGGCATGGCGCGTGATATGGGCTTGCTGTTTCCGTTAGTATTATTGCTTATTGTAGTAATACTGTGGTTAAGCTTCCGTAATATCAGGGGTATTCTGCTTCCCTTTTCGGTGGTTTTAAGCAGCGTAATTTGGACGATTGGAATAATGGCGTTAACAGGCGTTCCAATAAGTCATTCAACGAACATGCTTCCGATATTGCTTGCGTCTATTGCCGTTGCGGACGGCATTCACATTTTGAACCATTACCATTTAAATGCGGTTGGAGCGCAAAGTTCAAAGGAAGTAATACGGAAAGTAATGTACGAGCTTAACGGACCGGTGATTATTACTTCGGTTACAACCGCCATAGGATTTTTGTCCTTGAATGTTTCAAGCATTGGTTCGGTTGGGCAATTGGGGCTTTTTACAGCGATAGGCGTGATGATTGCAATGGTGTTTTCGCTTAGTTTTATCCCGGCCTCGTTGGCGGTAATGAAAATCCCCCGTAAATTAAGGACGAAAACAAAGGCAGGCATTCTTTCGCGAGTCGTGGAAGCATATTCGAATTATTTATTAAAACATTACAAAATAGCGATGTCAATAATCGGGGCAATAATATTGCTGTCGTTGGCGGGTTTTCCAAGAATAAAGCTTGAGAACAACACAATAAATAATTTCCCCAAAGATCATCCTGCGCGCGCTTCCTACGAACACATCAACAAAAATTTCGGCGGAACAACTTTTCTTTCGATAATGGTGGAAGGCGATTCCGCAGGTTACATTAAAAGCCCGCGTGTAATGCGCAGCATCGATAGTCTCGAGCAATTTTTGAAAAAACAAAAACATGTTGGTTCGGTAATGTCCATTGCCGATTTTGTTAAAAGAATTAATAAAGTGCTCCACGCAAACAACCCGGCTTTTAATACAATTCCCGGGGATACGGTTGTAGAAAACGGAACGGAATGGGTTCAGAAAAATGGAAAGTGGATTGAAGTAGAAAAACAATTCAAAGTTCCGGGCAAGGAATTAATTTCCCAATATTTGCAGCTTTACGAACTTTCCGGGAAACCAGATGATTTAGCCAATCTTGTGGATTACAATTACAAAAACGCAAGAATAACGGCGTTTATTGACGATGAGTCGAGCGAAATCCTTACAAAATTAGACGATTCAACCAAATCCTTTATTAGGAAAAATTTTAAGAATATTAAATTCGAACTAACGGGGACAAGCGAATTGTTTTTAGCTATTAATAATCTTGTAGTGAACGGACAATTTTACTCGATCATTCTTTCGCTTATTTTAGTTTCGTTAGTTACGTCGGTATTGTTTCGCTCAATAAAAATAGGACTATTAAACACCATACCTTTGTTTTTTGCGATGATATTTAACTTTGGCTACATGGGCTGGGCGGGCATTAATTTAAATATCGTTACAATGCTTACATCCTCAATTGCTATTGGAGTAGGAGTTGATTACGCCGTACATTACATTCATCGATTTCAATTTGAGTTAAATAATGCGGACAACAAGACCGCCGTTAAGAAAAGCCTTGTAATAGCCGGCGAACCAATAATAATAAACGCAGTCACGGTTGGGTTAGGTTTTTTTATTTTAGTCTTTTCAACCTTCTTAGGCGTGCGTCACATGGGATTGTTAATAGCTATTGCAATGTTTACATCGTGCTTCGGCGCAATTACAATTTTACCAACGTTATTTTTACTAATCAAACCCAAAATAAAAAATAATTAAAGGGAAATAAGATGAATGGCTTATTTAAAACTTTTTTGATTTTAACGCTTGCCGTAAACCTTAAAGCGCAAGGGCAATCGGCATACCAGATAATGAAAACTGACTTAAATAAAGGCAATTGGAAGGATATGGTTGGAAGCGTTGAAATGATTTTAATTAACTCGCGGGGCGAAAAACGCGTAAGAAAAATACAAATGATGAACCGAAAAAGAACGGCAAACGAAAGTGACATGTTAATGCGATTTAAGTATCCCGACGACGTAAGGGGAACGGGTTTCCTTTTAAAGGAGCACGAAAATACCGACGACGAACGTTACCTTTACCTGCCTGCGTTGCACAGGATTAAAAGAATTGCCTCGAGCGGCAAAGGCGGCAATTTCATGTCGTCGGATTTTTCTTATTACGATATTGGCAAACCCAAATTAAACGATTGGAAATATTCTTTACTGGGGAGCGAAGAAATCGCGGGGCATCCTTGCTACAAAATACTTTGCATGCCCGCAAGCCCAGAAATTGTTGACGAGACAGGTTACGGGAAAATAATTCGCTGGATCCGTAAGGACATTTACGTTACGCTTAAATCCGTTTATTTCGACAGAGGAGGGCAAAAATGGAAAGTATTAAACGTTACGGATTACAAAAAAATTTCCGGCGTTTGGTTCCAAACCGGAATGGTAATGAAAGACGTTCAGAACAATCACGAAACCAAGATGATTTTTAAGGATTTAAAAGTTAACACAAATATTCCCGAACTTTTCTTTACGAAGAGATTTTTGCAAAGAGGAAGATGATGAAGAAGCTATTTGCTATTGGTTTGTTATTATTGAGTTTTCTAACGGCTAAAGCGCAATCAATTAATATTGGCGGGTATTCCAAGATTTACGTTCATCCAAATCTTAATTCCCCCTACAATTTGGATAAAGCGGCGGCGAGACTTCAGTTGAGGTTAACCGGAAATATCGGCGCGCGCGCCGCGTTTTATTCTGCAATGGATTTTAATTACGATGCTATCGTAAACGACTCGAAACAAATGCTAATTTACCCCATTGAAAATTACATTGATTTATATTTCGATTTGCTCGACGTTCGGATAGGAAATCAATTTATTTTCTGGGGTAAGACGGACTGGGTTAATCCAACGGACAACATTAACCCGTGGGATTTTAAGAACATCGCCGCGGAAATTGAGGATTACCGCATTCCCGTAATTGCGGCAAAATTTGATTTTTATTTTTGGGAGAATTTTCCAATTGAATTTGTCTGGATTCCTCGCTTTACACCGAACAAAATACCAATTGAATTGCCTGGAAAGATGGGACCGTTTGACGTAAAGATAATGCCTGAGGCGCTTCCAAATAACAACCTAAAGAATTCGGAATTTGCGGTTAAAATTTCTTCTCAATTTGCCGGGATTGATTATTCCATTAGCTATTTCAACGGTTTCGATAAGTTCCCATCAATGTTTTCAAAAGTCGATTTTACAAGCGCCAACCCTTCCATCTTGTTTCAGTGCAAATATTTCAGACAAAGCGTTTTTGGTTTTGATTTCGTAACAACTTTTAATCAATTCGCGCTTAAGGGGGAAGGAGCATATTATTTAACGAAGGACAAGAACGGCAAAAATATTTTTATTGAAAACCCGCATCTACAATATGTTCTGGGAGTTGATTACATTCCCACCGACAAACTGACTTTGAATTTTCAATTCATTCAAAATATCAGATTTAAGTTCGACGAAAATTTCGAAAAGAGCTATCGTTTGCAAAACGGCATTCCGCTTACCGACATGCCGAAAGGAAAGGAAACTTCAATTTCAACAATGGTTAAATACAATATTTCCGACTTCCTAAATTTACGATTCATTTCGGTAATGAATTTTCCCGATAAGGATGCTTTCCTGTTGCCGATACTGAATTACAGCCTTGCCGATAATATTAACGTTTATTGCGGAGGAACAATTTTTACCGGCGGTTCCGAATCTGTTTTCGGCAAAAGCAAAAAATATTCTCGTGGATTCTTGGAACTTAAATATAGCTTTTAGCGGATTAAAGCCTGAATTTTGCGCGTTTAATTTTTTAAAATTGATCTTTTTTTGAATATTGATTCAATAATCAATAATAAAGAGCGGCGAGGAATTCTTCTTATTAATTGTTAAAAGTAAAAAATATCCAATCATTAAAAAAGGAAAAAGTTTTTAAAATTCATTATTTTTGTTAAAACATTTCCAAAAAACAAAAGGTGAAGAGATGACAGCAAATTTTGATATGATTCAAAATGTTTATCGTGGATTAAATGCGAAAGTTAGTAAAGCCCGCGAGGTTGTGGGAAGACCGTTAACGTTAGCGGAGAAGATTCTTTATTCTCATTTGTGGGGAGAATTAACGAGGGAATTCAAACGAGGAAAAGATTACGTTGAATTGGCTCCGGACAGAGTAGCGATGCAGGATGCAACGGCACAAATGGCCATGCTTCAGTTCATGAGGTCGGGGCGCAAGAAAGTAGCCGTGCCGTCAACCATTCATTGCGATCATTTAATTCAAGCGCAGGTGGGCGCGGAAGACGATTTAAACAGAGCCAAGGACGAAAATCGGGAAGTTTACGATTTCCTCGAAAGCGTAGCTCAAAAGTACGGAGCGGGATTTTGGAAGCCCGGCGCGGGAATTATTCATCAGGTGGTTCTCGAAAATTACGCCTTCCCGGGAGGAATGATGATTGGAACGGATTCCCACACTCCGAACGCCGGAGGTCTTGGTATGGTAGCTATTGGCGTTGGCGGAGCGGACGCAGTGGACGTAATGGCCGGAATGCCGTGGGAGTTAAAATGGCCTAAATTAATTGGCATTCACTTGAAAGGATCCCTTTCGGGTTGGACGGCGCCAAAAGATATTATTCTTGAAGTGGCAAAAATACTTACAGTTAAAGGCGGAACGGGCGCAATTGTGGAATACTTCGGCGAAGGAGCAAACTCGATTTCCGCTACCGGTAAAGCTACAATTTGCAATATGGGCGCAGAAATTGGAGCTACTACTTCCCTGTTTGCGTTCGACGAAAAAATGGCAAACTACCTGAAAGCCACTAACAGAGGAGACGTTGCGGAATTAGCCACAGAGAATGCAGAGTTTTTACGAGCTGACGACGAAGTTTACCAGAACCCTGAAAAATATTACGACCAGGTAATAGAAATTGATTTAAATACTTTGAAGCCGCATTTAAATGGGCCTTTCTCGCCCGACCGCGCTTGGGATGTTACGGAAATGAAGAAAGCCGCTGAAGAAAACGGATTCCCGGAAACTTTGAGCGTGGGACTTATTGGAAGCTGCACAAATTCGAGTTACGAAGATATTGACAGAGCAGCTAATATTGCAAAACAAGCTTTGGCAAAGGGATTGAAAGTAAAATCCAAATTTACAATTACTCCTGGTTCGGAAAGAGTTCGTAGAACAATTGAACGCGACGGTCAGTTAAAAGCCCTTACCGATTTAGGCGGCATTGTTTTAGCTAATGCTTGTGGTCCTTGTATTGGAATGTGGAAAAGAACCGACATTGAAATGGGAGAGAAAAATTCCATTGTAACTTCGTTCAACAGGAACTTTGCAAAACGAAACGACGGCAATCCCGCGACGTTAGCCTTCGTAGCAAGTCCCGAGTTAACTACGGCATTGGCAATTGCAGGCAAGTTAACCTTTAATCCCGAAACGGATTACCTTGAAAACGAGAACGGAGAAAAAGTTAAACTAGAACCACCAACAGGTTACGAGCTTCCTCCTTTAGGTTTTTCTGAAGGTTCGGAAGGATTTGTGGCTCCGCCTGAGGATGGCTCGGACATCGAAGTAAAAGTGGATCCTAATAGCGAGCGCTTACAATTGTTGGAAAAATTCCCCGAGTGGGACGGAGAAGATTTCATTGACTTGCCGCTGCTACTGAAGGCAAAGGGCAAATGCACAACCGACCATATTTCAATGGCGGGACCATGGTTAAGGTACCGCGGACATCTGGACAACATTTCGAATAATCTTTTCATGGGCGCAATTAACGCCTTCACTGGTAAAGCTGGCGAAGTTAAGAATCAATTTACCGGCGAGTACAAACCCGTCAACGAAGTCGCACGCGATTACAAGAAAAGAGGAATCGGTTGGGTTGTTGTTGGCGACGAGAATTACGGAGAAGGCTCCAGCCGCGAACATGCTGCAATGGAACCGAGGCATCTCGGCGGGAAAGCAATAATTGTAAGAAGCTTTGCAAGAATTCACGAGACTAACTTGAAGAAACAAGGCGTGCTGCCTTTGACTTTTGCCGATCCTGCGGATTACGACAAAATTCAGGAAGACGACAGGTTGAGCATAATTGGATTGAAGGACTTAGCGCCCGGCAAACCGCTTAAATTAGTAATTAAACACAAAAACGGCTCGACGGACGAGGCTGTTTTGAATCACACGTTAAATGAAAATCAAATAGAATGGTTTAAAGCCGGCAGCGCATTGAATTTAATCGCAAAGCAAAATGGTCAGTAGTTATTTAACGAATATTTTCAAGCCCCTCTTAACGAGGGGCTTTTTTATTTTAAAAACGCTTTGGCTAAATTCAGTTTAGATTACCGCAAGATTAAAATACTGTGAAAGGCTTGATACTAAAGTAGAATAAGAGGGACGCGCGTTTACAAGCTAATAAAATTGGGCTAATTAAAGAATTTCCATTTAACGCCAAATAAAAACGTTCTTCCTTCCATGGGGTAGTACGGAACAATGTAATATTGTTCGTTTAAAATGTTTTTAATGGTGAAGTAAAGCGTAGCTCTGTTTCTAATATTGCCCGCAAAGAAGAAATCCAACTGACCTTTGTTCGAAAGCTTTAAGGTTTGCGTAAAAAGTTGAGGGTTGGAGTTGACAATATTGTAAAATATTTCTTTGTTGATTTGAAAATCTATTTTTCTGTAGGCTTGATTGCTTGAGTAAGAGTAAATTAACCCAACTTTCATTTTTAAGTTGCGGTTAAATAACGTGTCAAAATAATAAAATCCCATTTTAGTAAAAATTTTGGGCTGGACTAAAATTGGCTGATTAAAATTGTAAGTAAAGTTTAAATCAAATTTAAATTTATTGAATTTAACATATCCCAATGAATTCAAGGCGGAAAAGCGTTCGTTCTCGTACAATACATAATAATTATCTTTAGGATTGGCAAATTGTAATTTAGCGTTTGTTGCCAAGTAGACGTTATTGTAAAGATTTCTTTGCAGATAAGAGAAATTTAATTGAAAATTCTTTCTTGTAAATTTAATTTGAGTAAAGAATATTCCTCTGTTCTTTTTGTTGCCGTTAGTTAATTTGGGAAGCGCTTCTTCCTCAATAATAGCTGGGATATTCGAATATGAGTAACCTGCGTAAACGCTGAAATGCCTGGAAATATTGAAAGATACGTCCGCTCCGGCGGCGGGACTTTTATTTAAATATTTACCAAACAGAGAAACGGTAAAATTATTGTCAAATAAACTTTTAGTTACCGAAAAGGCGAAAGAGAATAATACTGAAGATTTAAAATACTTGTAAACGTCGAGGGAGAAATTATTTCTCTCAATATTTTCAATAGTTAAAATTTTTAAACCGGCAAAATTTGTTTTTGCTCGGAGCTTAAGTCCTGCTGTTTTAACTATGTTATTATTGAATATTCTTGCAATGTTAACGGAATTTTTTTCATTCTGTCGAAATTCGTTGTAACTAAAATTGTAATAGGCGTCCATAGCCAAAGTTAATTTCCCTAACGGCATCCATTGGAAATTCAAATTCCAAAAATCATTTCTGTTTTTTGAATATCTTTCGGGAAAATTCACTTTTGCTTCGAGGGGACTAAAAAGGGTCTGCGAGGAATTATTAAGAGACGATACACCGCCGAATAGCTGCGTATTTGAAGAGCTGTAGTTGTAGGATAAATTCAATATTATTTTGTTGCTAAAAGAATATTTAATTCCTAACGTCGTTTTCCAAAGGCTAAAATCCGTATTTGCGTAATTTGGTGAAATTGAGGAATTATTAATGCCAATATAAACATTGGTTTTTTTGAAAGGCTTAATGTTAAATGTTCCATCGATTAATCCCTGGTCGTTTTCGCCCTGAAAATACCATATTTTAGAGTAAGGGCGTTTAGCCCTATTATTAAATGGGAAAAGAATTACCGTTGCGCCGTTGTTACTATTATTAAAGAGGAATCCGCGTGTTGGGTAAACGATTAAAATAGAATCCGCTAATTCATTCCTTACTTGGTAGGGGTTAAAAGTTTGAGTGAATCGATTGTTCAATTCATTGCCGTCCAAGAGGAAAGAAGGAGCGTTATTCCCAAACAAATAAATAAACGATGGTTGACCGAAATATCCAAGATCTTGCAAAAAGCCGAAAGGGAAATAATTAAACAAATCGGAAAAATTTTGGTGGTCAAGCAAATCATAGTCTTTTCTCTTTATTTTAAAGAACTCATCCTTATTATTTAAACCAAGTTTAAATAGGCTATCTTGCTGAACGCCTTTATTTGCAGGCGCAATCGAATCGGATCGTGTAATTATCCCGCAACGATAGTAGGATACTCTTTTAGCTTGCATTGCCCTAATATTATTGGGGTAGAGAAATGCTAACAGAGCAAAAGGCAGTAATAATTGGGGGTATCGTAACATTAGTATTTTAATTTTTTAATGTTTAAAATAAATAAATTTTAACAGACTCAAATAACGTAAAAAAATCAGTAAGATACCAAATGCGACTAAGGTTTAACCTTTTATTTACAATTGTATTGAGCATTTAAAATTAAAAAAAATTTTAAAAAGTGTTTGATTTAAAGAAAAAATAAATTATTTTTTCAATGCACAAACTTTAATTCTATTAACAAATAAGGGGTTAAGCAATGGCAAAAAAACCTATGACCAAAAGCGAGATAGTTGAACATCTTGCAAAAAAACTTGGCACAACAAAAAAAGAAGCTAACGGATTTTTAAATGAATTGGTGGCGTTAGCTTATAAACAAGCCAAGACTGGTTTTACAATTCCGGGATTAGGAAAGCTTTACGTAAAATCAAGGAAGAGAAGAAAAGGTCGCAATCCCGCCACTGGGGAGACGATTGTTATTCCTGCAAAGAAAGTTGTTTCTTTCAAGGTTTCAAAAACTTGTCAGGATGCGGTTTATCCGCCGAAGAAAAAATAACAATTATTCAAAGCCCGCTATTTGCGGGCTTTTCTTTTATTAATTATTCTGCTTAGCTTATTGTTGTTTTTCAAATTTGTTAAAAGGCTCTCGTAGAGTTCTTTGTTAACATTACTTAGGACTAATGTTAGCAGTTTACTGTAACCTTTAAGGTGAACGTTAAAATAAATTTTTTCTTCGGGCGTTTTCCCCTCTATTATTATTGGCTTTGCGGCGTTGCCGCTAAAAATCCCCCCTTGAATACTGGTTATTTCGTCCATCCTGATTGTGACGCTTTTGCTCGGTTTCATAAAATTTAAACATTCGATTTTTTCGTTGTTTGCTAAAATCTCGAAAGGGAAATATTTATAAACCTTAATAAATATTTTTATTACGCCAATCAGTAATAACAAATTAATAATAAACGGGACAATAAATTTTGAATCCTTAAATATTCCGCCTAAAGAAATCATTGCATAAAGCAATAGAATCGGCACGATTACAAAATAAGAATATCGATAAATAAGCTTTGCAATTTTCGAATAATAAAATTTCATCATTTTAAGTTTAGTCTTTTAGAACAAAAATATTATTAGCTTATTAAATTTAATATATTTCAGAAAAGGAAAATAATTTTCTTTGACTATTGAATAAAGTTTAATGTGAAGTGTATTATTTGGTGTTAACATTGGGTTGAAATTGAACAAACGCGAAAAAATGGAATTCGAAAAGATAGTAAAGAAGAACATGAGAAAAGGTTACTATGCCGCTTTAAATTTCGTTGGTGCACACGACGAAGCGCTTGAGCTTTCTCAACAGGCATTTGTAAAAGCGTTCAAAAATTTTAATAAATTCGACAAGAGCAAAAACTTTTTTGTTTGGTATTACACAATACTGAAAAATCTGTGCTTGAATTATTTAAGAGACAACAAAAAAAAGATTTCAATAGATTTAATCATTGAACACAAAGCCGAAGAAAGCGAAAGCAATCCTCAGTTAGCGGCGGAACGAAATAACTTAAAAGAACTGGTTCAAAAGGCTTTGTTCGAGTTAGATGCCGAAGACCGCGAAATAATTATGCTGCGTGAGTTCGAAAATTATTCCTACAAAGAGATTGCGGAAATACTTCAACTACCGGAAGGAACGGTTATGTCCCGATTGTTTTACGCAAGGAAAAAATTAGCAAAGAAGTTGGAAAGATATTTAAAATGAAAGAGGAAAGATTTATTATCTTGCTGGAAAGATATTTTTCGAACGAACTTTCGAAAGAAGAGGAATCAGAATTCTTTTCTTTGATTGAAAACGATACGCAACTTAAGAAAGAGTTCGAAGAACAAAAACAAATAAAGGAGATCCTAAGAAAAATGGAAATTAAAAATCCCGACAGGAATGCCTGGGAAGGTTATTGGCTATCGATTTACAACAAGCTTGAACGAGGCATCGCGTGGATATTGATTTCTCTTGCCGCGATTGTAATTTTGTTTTACGGCGCGATTGAAGCGTTAAATAAAATTCTCGTCAATAATCACATTCCCTCGATTGTTAAATACGCTTACCTTGCGTTGGTTTTAGGCGTTGTTATCTTAATCGTTTCGGTTGCGAGGGAAAAATTCTTTACTTTCAAGCGGGATAAATACAAGGAGATTCAACGATGATTATTACTTCTTCGGATTTTATCGCAGGCAAAGAAGTTAAAAAAACATTCGGATTAGTAAAAGGCAATACCGTTAGAGCGAGGAATTTAGGCAAAGATATTTTAGCGATTTTTAAAAACATGATTGGTGGAGAAATTGAGGAATACACAAAATTAATGGCGGAATCCAGAGAACAAGCGTTAGACAGAATGACCGAAGAAGCAAAAGCGCTGGGTGCAAACGCAATTATTAGCTGTAGATTTACAACAAGCTACATTATGCAAAACGCCGCGGAAATTCTTGTTTACGGAACAGCCGTTTACGTTGAGTGAACTATTCCTTACTCATTCTAACTATTTCGTCGAATTCCTCTTTAGTTACAGGCATTACGGACAACCGGTTGCCTCGTTGAACTAATTTCATTGAGCTTAAACGAGGGTTCGATTTTATTTTTTCCAAAGTGACGGGCATATTAAATTTTTCAACGAATTTCACGTCTACCATAAACCAAGTTGGAGATTCCTCTTTACTTTTAGGGTCGAAATGATCGCTATTCGGGTCAAAGGCAGTAAAATCAGGGTATCCCGCTTTTACAACTTTTGCAATACCGGCAACGCCCGTAGGCTTGGCGTTGCTGTGGTAAAACAAAACCAAATCGCCCGGTTTTATTTCATCCCTTAAAAAATTCCGCGCTTGGTAGTTACGAACTCCGTCCCAGTAGGCGACTTTCTCTTTTCGTAAGTCGTCAATGGAATAGACGCTCGGCTCGGATTTGAATAGCCAGTACTTTCTCATTTTGTATTCCCTTTCTTTAAATATTTGTCAAACCAAAATTTTTTTAATTGCGAAACTTCCTTTCTGTGATTTTTTAAGAAGTGATCGCCTTCTTCAAGAACAACCAATCGTAAAAGGCGATTTTGCTTTACTAATTTTTTTGCTAAGTTAATTGAATTTTCTACTGGCACTCTTTCATCCTTAGCACCATGTATTAACAGCATTGCCGTTTGTGGCGAGATTTTCTCGGCAAAGTTAATTGCAGATCTCGAATTAAAAAATTCGTCGAGTTTGCTTTGGCTTAAATCACGGCCGTATTTTCCCTTTAGATATTTTAAAATAAATTCGTCTTGTTTAAGACTTCTTAAATCGGCAATTCCGCCAATGGTTACGGAAGCCCTGAAAATATTGAGCTTTGCGAGCGCGAGGTAAGTCATCATCCCGCCTCGGCTCCATCCTTCGATGCCCCAATTTTCGGAATCCGCAAACTCAATTTCCTTTGCAAGGGAAACCAGATTCAAAACGTCATTTAAATCTCTGCCGCCGAATTCGTCAAGTTCTTTGGAGCGTAATTGCGAAGCAAAAACCACGTAACCCCAGCTTGCAATTTCGCCAAACATTCCGCGGGCGCTGAAGGAATCAATCCTGCCCTGCTCTCCGAACCCCCCGCGGCACCAAATAATACAAGGCAATTTGCCAACGGGATTTTTCGGATAGGCTAAAAACCCTTTAACTTCAAGTCCATCGGAAAGGTAGACGATTTTTTCTACGGTTGAATTTTCCACTGCTTCGCCGCCCCAACCGCTTTTTACAATTTTAATCTGATTTATGTTTAGTTCTATTTTTTCTCTTTTTAAAATCAGTCCCATTGTCATTAAGATTTTTGAAATATTAATTTTCAAATATCGCAATAATTATTATTAAATTTCATCTTTGAAAAAATTATTTTGAGGAAGGTTTGAGCAAAAAGAAATTCAAAGAAGAGGTAAAAAGAAAGAAACTGCAGAAAATAATTGTGGGAATATTTTTAATTGTAATAATTATTGCGGGCTTAATGTTTTTTAGTAAAAATAAGAACGCCGAATTAACTCGGCCAATCAACGACGTCGGTTTGTCTACAATTACTTTCACTAAAAACGGAGAGCTGACATTTCTGGACAAGGAAAATAATTTCCTTGCAAAAATCGACATTGAAATTGCCGACACCGAAGAAAAGCGCACTCAAGGTTTAATGTTTCGTTCCTCGATGAAAGAAACGCAAGGAATGCTTTTCATTTTTGACAAAGAAGAAATGCAAGCCTTCTGGATGAAGAACACAATGATCCCGCTTGATATGATTTTTGTTAACGCAAAGAAAGAGATTGTTAACGTTAGGGCAAACGCGCGCCCATACGACTTAAGTAGCTACACTTCCACGGCGCCCGCAAAATACGTGGTGGAAGTAAACGGGGGTTTTTGCAAAAGGCACGGAATTAAAAGCGGAGACAAAATTACTTTCCGAATATTTTGATTCCCCGAATATTTTACTTGATTTTAAAGTAAGTTTCGAACAACTGCAATATTTCATCTTTTATTTTCTTAGGTTCCCACTCAACTTCGTCAATCACTATTTTAATGCTCCCGTCTTTTCTAACTCTGAAAATGAAATGACTTTGTCCTTCAACAACCTTACAACATTGCTTCATAAACGGATTTCGAGAGATTTTTCTTAAAATTCTTTTAGCGGTTTCGTTAGAGGAAATTGGGGATTTTTTAATCCACTCTTCAAGATGATAAGCTGTGGCAATAAAATTAAAAAAATTGTCGCCGTTAGGTTCATTATTTAACCTTTCGGCTTCCCGCAGTAATTTTTCATAAAGATTTCTCGGCGTTAAAAAATTGTGCTCGGCTTTCATCGTAGTACCTCGCTTTTTAATGTCAAACAGTAAAACTGTTAAAAAATAATAACAAAATAATTTCATTAATGCAATCGTCAATAAATTAATAATTTTTTATTTGAGGAATTATTATTTTAGAAGAGGTAAACATTTGCACTAACGCGGCGTAACTTTTAAAAATCGGAGGCGATATGATTGAGGAAAAATTAAAAGAGTTGAACATTGCAATTTCCGAGGCGCCTAAACCTTTGGCGGCTTACGTTCCAGCCGTTAAAGCGGGCGCGTTTGTTTTTACGGCGGGACAGTTGCCGATGTCCGAAGGAAAACTAATAGCGGCGGGAAAAGTTCCGTCCGACGTCTCGTTGGAAGACGCACGGAAAGCGGCGGAAGTAAGCGCAATCAATTGTCTTGGCGCGGTTAAATCCGTTGTGGGGGATTTAAACAAAATAAAAAGAATTGTTAAAGTGTCCGTGTTCGTTAACAGCGCGGAAGGCTTTACCGACCAGCCCAAAGTGGCTAACGGAGCCTCGGAATTGCTTGGCAAAATTTTCGGCGAAAAAGGCAAACATGCCCGCAGCGCCGTTGGGGTTAATGAATTGCCCCTTAATTCACCGGTCGAAATAGAATTGATTGCCGAAGTAGAAGAATGATTTTAATTTCCATTTCTGCAAATATTTTTTTATTATTGAAACTAAATAACAATTTCGTTGTTAAACTTTGAAAAAACGGATTGTAAAATGAAAAAACTATTGCTTGTTTTGTTTTTGGGAACGGCCTTTTCTTTGCGGGCGCAATTTAAGAATACCCCTTCGCCCTTTGACAATCCGGATAAAGGAATGATTAAGCAACCGACTTCAAGCTTTATTCTTGGCTTTTTGAATCCCGATAATCTTAGCATGCATCATTCCTTTTCTCTTTCTTATTCTTCTTTTGGGAACGCTGGTTTGGCGCTCGGCATTTACACTAACACGCTTTCTTACAAGCTCAGCAATAAACTGAATTTCTTTCTTCAAACAAGTATTGTTTCCGCTCCTTATTCTTCGCTAGGGAAAAATTTTACCAATCAAATTAACGGGATCTACATTAGAAGCGCGCGGTTAAATTACCATCCCACAAAAAATACAGCTATTTCAATAGAATTCAGCAACGATCCCACGCGCTATTATTACAACCCGTATTATTCAAATAGTTACTTTGGCGATCCATGGTATTCTTTGCCGATGAGCAATATTAACAGGAAATAATATTTTAATTTTAGTAGATTTAGTAACCGGATTTGTCCGGTTATTTTTTTAAATAGCGTTTGGAAACTTTTGGCGAAAGATTGTACTTAATTAAAAAATTCAAAAAGAAATTGTGACTAAATCAAATTATAAAAAGGTTGGGACACGTTATTCCGCGTTAAGCAATCTATTTTTAAACATCCTGATATTTGTGTTCTCTGTCATTATTATTTACATGGGATATTCCATTTTTTTAAAATTAAGAAACCCCAAACAAGCGGCGTTTCAAAATCAACCAAAAAACAAACCTGCCGAAATAATTCAAGCGGAAGTTCTAAACGGCTGCGGCGTAAGTGGATTGGCAGAGCGCTTTACCGATTATCTTAGACTCAACAAAGTTGACGTTGTTAAAGAAGGCGATTACTCTTCCTTCGACGTGCCGGAAACTTTGGTAATCGACAGAAGAGGCAACAAAGCTAACGCGCTTGAAATCGCTAAAATACTTGGCGTAAAAAAAAATAACGTCATTCAACAAATCGACGAAAATTTATTGCTCGACGTTTCCGTTATCATTGGAAAAGATTATTTTAAACTAAAACCTGTGAAGTGAATTAAATGAACACATTAGAATTTTCAAATGAGATTGCAAAAATCATTCTTTCAAAAAAAGGCTACGACGTTAAAATACTTGATTTGAGGAAGCTTACCTCAATTGCTGATTATTTCGTTATCTGCTCGGCGGACTCGGACATTCAAGTAAAAGCGATAGCCGACGAAATTGACATGAAGCTAAGCAAAAAGGGAATCAAATGTTTGCACAAAGAAGGCGAGCTGGCGCTCAATTGGGTCCTGCTCGATTACTTCGACGTGGTAGTGCATGTTTTCAGAAAAGAAACCCGCGAATATTACGGGCTTGAAAAACTCTGGGGAGACGCCGATATTTTTGAAATTAAAGATGAAGTTAGCGAAGAAAAAAAGGAAGAGTAAAATTGAAAAAATATCTAGAAGAGATTTTTGACAAGTTAAAAGCTAAGCTCGATTATTTACAGAACGAACAAATTGATTTTACAATTCCAACGCAAAAATCGTTTGGAGATTTTTCGACCAACGTAGCGCTGAAATCGGCAAAGAAGGCAAGTAAAAATCCACGCGCAATAGCCGAGGAGATTATTGGAAATTTGGAATACGATCCGAACGTTATCGAGAAAATTGAAATTGCAGGTCCGGGATTCATTAATTTTTATTTCAGTTCCAAATTTGTAGTTCGAATAATTAGAGAAATACTGGAAAAGAAAGAAGAGTTTGGAAAGTTCAATATTTTCAAAGGTAAACGCGCCCTCGTTGAATTTGTTTCGGCTAACCCTACAGGTCCTTTAACGGTTGGACACGGCAGGAACGCCGTAATTGGCGACGCCGTGGCTAAATTGCTTGAACGGATTGGTTACGACGTTGTCAGGGAATATTATTTTAACGACGCCGGAAGACAAATGAAAGTGTTGGGGGAATCCCTGAAATTGCGTTACTTGCAAAAATTGGGTAGAGAAATTGACTTTCCCGGGGAATATTACCAAGGGGACTACATTGTTGAAATTGCGGAAGAATTAGTAAAAGAATACGGCGATAAATTAGTTGTTGAAAGTCCCGAAGGATTTTTCAAGGAAAAGGCGAAGGAAGTAATTTTTGAAGATATTAAAAAAACACTTGGACGTATTGGAATTGTTTTCGACAATTTTTACAATGAGCGTTCTCTTTACGACAGTGGAAGAATAGACAAAGTGATCGCTGCATTTAAGGAGAAAAATCTTACTTACGAAAAAGACGACGCGCTTTGGCTTAAGCTAACGGAGCTTGGAAACGAGGCGGACAAAGTGATTATTAAATCTACCGGCGAACCCACTTACCGATTGCCGGACATCGCTTACCACATTACAAAATTCGAGCGCGGCTTCGATTTAATGGTCGATTTGTTCGGCTCGGATCACTCTGCAACTTACCCCGACGTGCTTGCCGCTGTAAAAGCTTTGGGCTACGACGTAAGCAAAGTAAAAGTTTTAATTCACCAGTTTGTTACGGTAATGCAGGGTAGGGAAGTTGTTAAAATGTCTACCCGCAAGGCTAATTACATTACTCTGGATTATTTAATCGACGAAGCCGGAGCAGACGCGGTTCGGTACTTTTTTATTATGCGCAGCATGACAAGCCATTTGAACTTCGACATTGAACTTGCCAAAAAACAAACCGAAGAAAATCCCGTCTTTTATTTGCAGTATGCGCATGCCCGCATCAGCTCTATTTTACGAGCGGTAAAAGAAGAGGGGTTGAGCCAGAGCCTTGATTTTATTGAGCTTTTAACGCATCCTGCAGAATTAAATCTGATTAAAAAATTGCACGGATTCAAAGACGAGATTTTGTTAGCCGCTCTCAACTACGAACCGCACAGACTTGCCAATTATTTGGAAGAACTCTCTTCCTACTTCCACAAATTTTACACCGAATGCCGCATAATAGGTTCGGAAGAAAAACTTGCTTCGGCAAGAATTTCTTTAATAATTGCCGTTAAACAAGTACTTAAAATTGGATTGAATTTATTGGGTATCAATGCGCCGGAAAGGATGTAATTCAATAATAATGGAGTTTAAATGAAACTTAAATATTTGACGTTAGGAATAATCTTTTTTGCAATAAATGTTTACTCTCAAGTCCTTACTTGGCATCCGTATTTCTTTACGGACACAAGCGCCGTAACAATCACTTACGATGCATCTTTGGGAAACGGCGCGCTTAAAAATGTTTTCCCGGTTTACTACCACACGGGCGTGATTACTGATTTAAGCGCTACACCAAACGATTGGCGCTACGTTGTTACCCAATGGGGCAACTCGGATCCCAAATACGTAATGCGCTACGCAGGCGGCTCAAAATGGCAATTAACCATCGACAACGTTCGTAAATTTTACAGCGTTCCCGAGGGAGAGAAAATCCTTAAGTTGGCTTTTGTTTTTCGCAATGACGACGGAAGTGTTGTGGGACGGGCGGCAGACGGTAGCGATATGTTCGTTCCCCTTTCCGCAAAGGGCTTTAACGTTTCCATTATTTCGCCTTCCGCGCAACCATTGTTCCTTAATATTGGCGATAGCCTCAAAATTGAAGCAATAAGTCAACTTGCAAAATCGCTCTCCCTTTACTTGAACGATTCTTTAATTGCAATTACACAGCAGGACACAATCATTAAAAAAATAGGAATTTCCGAATACGGGAAAAAAAGAATTATTGCCACTGCCGTCGATTCCTCGGGCAATCAGGCTTCGGATTCCACTTATTTTGTTGTTCGGAATCCCCGGTTAACAATAGAAACCCAACCTGCGGGAACAATTGAAGGAATTAATTACCTGAACGATTCTACAGTTACGCTTGTGCTGTTCGCGCCAAAGAAAAAATTTGTTTACGTAATTGGAGATTTTAATAATTGGGAAGTAGACCCGGCTTACGAAATGAAGCAAACTCCCGACGGCGACAGATGGTGGCTTACAATTACAGGACTAAAGCCCGGTAAGGAATATGCCTTTCAATATTTCGTAGACGCTTCGATACGTATTGCCGACCCGTACGCCGATAAAGTTTTAGACCCCTGGAACGATAAGTTTATTGATTCCCAGACCTACCCCAATTTGATTCAATATCCTTACGGTAAAACAACGGAATATGTTTCGGTTTTACAAACGGCGCAAAAGCCGTTCAATTGGACGGACGACAATTACAAAAAGCCGTCCAAAGAAAAGCTTGTTATTTATGAGCTTTTAGTGCGCGACTTTGTTAAAACCCATAATTACCAGACTCTTCGCGACACAATAAGTTATTTCAAGAAGTTAGGCGTTAATGCAATTGAACTAATGCCTGTAATGGAATTTGACGGCAACTTAAGCTGGGGTTACAATCCGGCGTTTTTGTTTGCGCCGGACAAATATTACGGAACCAAAAATGCCTTGAAGGAATTTATTAACGAATGCCACAAACAAAACATTGCGGTTATTTTGGACATTGTGCTAAACCATACTTTCGGACAGTCGCCTTTCGTAAGGCTTTACTCGTTGGGAAAATACGGTCCGCCTTCAAAGGACAATCCTTGGCTTAACCCGGATATGAACCCTTCCCAATCGGG
>JALWSN010000305.1 GCA_027080245.1 Ignavibacteriales bacterium
GCCAAGTTCCATTACGGTCTTTTTTAGATTTTCGCCGGAAAGTTTTGCCACGTTTTTACCCGCGTTTTCGCTGCCCGTTAAAGTTGCCGCTTTGACGTAGGGATTGTCGATTATTCGCTGAACTTTACCCGAGCTAATTAAAAAGGATTGAAAAACGCCATCGGGGAAGCCAGCTTCGGTAAAAATGTTTTCAATTGCCAGAGCGCAGCCGGAGACGTTCGAAGCGTGTTTAAGAACGCCAACGTTGCCCGCCATTAAAGCCGGCGCGGCGAAGCGGAAGACTTGCCAGAAAGGAAAATTCCACGGCATTACCGCAAGCACAATTCCCAAAGGGTCAAACTGGACGTAACTTTCCGAAGCGTCGGTAGTTACTACTTCCTGGCTGAGCATTAACCGGGCATTGTCGGCGTAATATTCGCAAACCCAGGCGCATTTTTCGGCCTCGGATTCCCCTTGTTTAATGGGCTTTCCCATTTCTTGCGCCATTAGTTTGCCGAATTCCGTTTTACGGGTTCTTAGAATATTTGCGGCGTTGCGCATTAAGTTTGCTCTTGTTGTAAAGTCGGTTTCCCGCCATTGTAAAAAAGCCGAATTAGCTTTTTTCAATCGTTCGTCAATTTGTTCATTGCTTAGTTCCTCAAAAGTTTTTACTAATTCTTCTGTAGCGGGGTTAATTGTTTGAAGCGCCATTTTAATTCCTCTCCATTTAATTTTTAAATCCCTGATTTCAAATTACTTTAAGCCGAACAAATATTCAATAAACGATATTTTACAATGCTAAAGCATTGGGGAAACACTGTAAAATCGGGGGGTTTATTATTCCGGCGTAATTGATTTTTTAGAGGCTTAATTTTACTTTTAGATAATCAAATAAAAATAATGAAGCAAGTGGGAAAGTACAGCAACTTAGACGACAGCGAATTAATCAGGAAAATTTCTAAGTACGATTCAAGAGCTTTGGAAGAGCTTTACGATAGGTATTCCCCTCTGCTGTACACTTTAATCAAGAAGATTGTTCCGGACGATTTAACAGCCTCCAATATTTTAGTTGAAGTATTTACAATCATCTGGCGGAAGATTGACAAATATAATTTTCGAGCGGATTCTCCTTACACATGGATTGTAACTTTGGCGCGCAACAGAGCCATTGATTCGCTAAGGCGAACGCGTTCGCTACACGAAACGAATTATTACAACGACGAATTCGAAGATTATTTTGTGTTGCCCACGTTAGCTGAACCTATTGATAATATTGATCTTAGGACAGCCGCCAATATTAAACCCTCGATGGAAAAGGCGCTTGAGAAGCTAACCGATTCGCAAAAGTACGTGATTCATCTTGCTTATTACGAAGGCTACACAATAAAAGAAATAGCGGAAAAATTAAATATTCCCGTTGAAGCGGTAAGAAAAAAAATCAACACCACTGTTCACAATCTAAGGGATTTACTTCTTTCGGGGTAAGCGCTAATGGCAAACGATAATCAAATAAAAGAGATGATTAGCGCCTTTGCGGCAGGCTGCATGGATCAGGAAAATTTCATTCAGTTCAAAGAATATTTATTGAAAGGAGGAGATTTACCCAGACGGGAATTAGGCGAGCTTCAAAACACTGTTGCGTTAATTCCAATAATACTTCAACAGGAAAAACCGCAGGCAGAAATCAAGAAAAAAGTTGCCAAAAGGTTGATTGATTTACAGGATGAAATAAAGGAAAAAATTAAGGCTCAAAAAATAAAAGAGACGCTTGCCAAAGAAGAGGCGGCGCGAACGGCTGAGGAAGAGGTGCATTTCGACGAAGTAACTCCAATATTAACGACGAAAGAAATAACCGAATCTATTAGGCAATCGAAAAAGCAAAAGACTAAACTCCCTAATACTATTAACAGGAGCGGACAAGCATCTTCCGCGATTAAAAGAAAAGCAGAGCATACCGAAACGGGAGGTAAATCTTCCAAATTAACAACTTCCTTTTTAATTGCCGCAATACTCTTTTTGTTTGCGGCGGCGGGAATTTATTTGTTCTTGGGGCACGAAGTAAAAAATCTTAATAAAAGAATAGCCTCGTTAAACAAGGAAATGAACAAGTTAAAGAAAGAACTACTGGCAAACAAAAAAGAAGTTAGTGATTACAAGCAGTTATTGAAATTTTTAATGAACGGGAAAATGGCGGTGATTGAATTAACGGGGGGCAAGAACTATCCAAAAGCTCGCGGGAGGCTTTATTTTTCTTACGAAACGGGAGACGGCGCTCTGATTCTGGAAAACCCGCCTAAGGTTAAAGAAGACGAGGCTTACCAATTGTGGCTGGTTACGCAGGGTAAATCAATTTCGTTAGACGTCCTGCCGCCAAACAACATTCGCAAATATTATTTTGTGTTTAACATACCGCGCCTGCCCCAATCCAAAATACAATTATTCCGCATTACCAACGAACCTAAAGCCGGGTCGGTAATTCCCCTTGGCAATACATTGTTATTTGGAACTTTTACCAAGACGGAATAAAATTTCATTCTTTCAAAATAAAACCAATTCCAAGAAATAAAATTAGTTCCCGCCAATAGGATGTAATGATCAGTCCGATATTATTGATGTATTTAATAGTCAAACTTTTTTCGGTCAATAATACCGCGGCAAAACAAGCAATTAATAGCAGCGCTGCCGCGACAAGTAATTTTTTAAATTTGGGTTTGTCGATTGAAATCAGAAAAAATATTACTGCCGGAATAATTAAGTAAGTTGGCAAAAACAAAGCGTTTTTGTTTAATATTAAAAATTGCTGGGGAATGAATAAAATCAAACCAGTGAAGAACAAAAACACCGAAAGGAAAAGTCCTTCCTTGCGTGTTTGCCCAAATGAAAGAAATAAGTAAAAAGGGGAAAGCGTGAGAAGGATTAGCCCTATTAAATAAGGTGAATCCGAAGTTAGGAAATTTAAGGAATGGGAAAGCAAAGCTATTCCAAGGGAAATAAGGACAATGCCCGGGAAAATATTGTAAAGCTTAGTTTTCAACGCTTAATCCTTTTATTAAAAAATAAACCAACAAATAAACCAAAATGCCAAACCCAAATGTTACAAATGAAAATATTACCCAGAACATTCTAAGAGCGTGAACGCTTAAGCCGGAATATTTTGCAAGGAAAAGGTTAACGCCGAGGAATTTTTTTTGATTAAAATTCGGAGTCGTTAAATTGCCCTTATTGGTAAGGGCAAGCGCCTTTACAATGTAGAAAATGCCTATGGTTATTAGGGAAAGAGAGATTAGCGCTTCAGGCGGAAGAGCAAACCAATTAACAAAGTTTAGCAAAGGACTTTCGAGGAATAACAAAGCGCCGGAGAGAAAAATTAGAGTTAAACCAATTAAATAGTTAAAGTCAAAATTAACGTTGATTACATCGGCTTTTCCTTTTGGCAAAAAAAGAACCGCAAGGAAATAAAGAAGAATTCCTAACCCAGCCGGCAAAGCAAGTAAAATAAAAATCAAACGAACCCAGAAGGCTTCAACCTCAAGGTAATCTGCAATGCCGGCGCAAACGCCCGCGATAATTTTGCCTGAATTAGATTTTGCCAGTTTCTTTTTAATTTGGGTAACGTTGTCTGGTTGTTGCGGAGTTGAGTTTGTTTCTGAAGGATTCTTCACTTTTATTAAAAGGCTGATTGGTTCAAAGTGTTTATTACTCTCAGCTCTGTAACTATTTTGTCCACTCGCATGTCGGAGGGAGTGGACTCGATGGCGTCGAACAATTGGAATTCAAAGGCAAGAACGAACTTAGGAGCGTAAATGTTTTTAAGCAGTTTGTCGTAATAGCCTCCACCGTAACCAATCCGGTGTCCGTGAACGGAAGCCGCAACTGCTGGGACAATGATTAAATCAATGTCGTTAAGGTTGTCGTCGATTCCGGCGTTTGGTTCAAAATAGCCTTCGTCGTTTTTTACCAAATCGTGCCAGCCACGGAAAGCTCCCCGCCAGAATGTTTTTGTCGCCGTATTAAGTTTAGGAACAATAATCGATTTCCCCCAGCTTTCCATCAGGTTAATCAACATGCGAGTGTTAACCTCGCCCTGCCTGCTTGAGATGTAACAATGAACTGTTTGAGCTTCAACGAATTCGTCAAGATTAGTCAGCCGCTTAATTATTTGTTCCGTTTTTTTTGCTATTTCCCCTTCGGAAATTTCCTTACGCCTTTCCAGAACAATTTTTCTCGCCTCAGATTTTGGTATTAGGGTTTTTACTCTCACGGCCTTTTGAGTTAAATAAATAAAAAAGATTTAGACTTTTAAAATAGTTATTAGAATAATATTAACAAAAGAAATAAACAGAGAGTTCTAAAAAAACTGCGTGTCGAACATTTCTGCCCAAAATTCATTGCGATTCAATTTGTTTTGGACAGATGTGTAAGAATAAATTAAAGAGTTATTTTTTTACAGCTACCTTGTGATTATTGAATAAATTTTGGGGAAAGGGTTGGGAATAAATCAGTAAAAAGCTTTGAAAGCAGTACCCTTTCAATCAATGTAGTTTTAGTCATAGTTCATTCCACCCCATCCCCTTTAACATTGGCGAAAATATTTCATCTCGTTGCCCTTCTCCTCGATGAGGGAAAGGGTTTTGGGTGGGTTGTCGTTCCTAAAATATTTAAGAAAGCGCAGCTGTCAAAAATGAATTCAAATTCAATTTATTTTCAAAAGATGTAGTACCGAATTAATATTTTTTGTTAAAGAGAAACTTTAAATTAGTTTAACTTTTAACGAGAATTTTTAAACTATTCACTAATAGCAGAAGTTTGTTAAAAACAAGATTTAAAATGTCCATTAAATTTTGTAACTTAAAATTAGAATTTGTTCCTTCTCGAAAAATAAATTAAAAAATAAGGAGGACACTATGAATCAAGGCGGTTACATTGTTGGATGGGGGACGCTCTCGTTAATTAACGCCGGTTTAGCGCAAGCCAAGGGGCGCAATGGATTTATTTGGTGGTTGATTTCATTATTCATCGGACCTGTTGCCACATTGTTAATTGTAGTTTTACCCGATTTGAGAGAGAATCAGAGCGACCTTTGAAAAAAGCTAATCAGCTCGTCGGCAGCGGCCGTAGGAAGCATTTGATTAGTTAAGATTTTTTTTTCGTATTCTTTGAATTTATTCATTATTTCTTTGTTCCCAAAGAAGAGTTCTCGCAGTCCGTCTTCAATTAATTTTTTTGTCCATTCAATTGCCTGTAGTTTGCGCCTTTCAAAAAAGTAATTATTCTTTTTTGTTATTTCAATGAATTCTTTCACCGTTTCCCAAAGTTCGTTAACGCCTTTATTGTAAAGCGCGGAACCAATTAAAACTTTTGTTTGCCAATCGGGGGTTGGGGAATGCAAATAGTGCAAAGCCTGTTCGTAGTAAGTTTTTGCAAGATTAGCCTGAGCCAAATTATCTTCCTCGGCTTTGTTAATGAAGATTAGGTCGGTAGTTTCGATGATGCCTTTTTTAATTCCCTGAAGTTCATCTCCTCCGCCGGCAATTAAAACGAGGATGAGGAAATCCACCATCGAGCGGACGTAAGTTTCGTTCTGTCCAACGCCAACTGTTTCGATTAAAATTACGTCGTAGCCCGCGGCTTCAAGAACAATAATTGATTCGTGAGTTTTGCGCGCAATTCCGCCAAGCGCGCCGCCTGTAGGGGAAGGACGAATAAAGCAATTTTCTTCCCGGGCTAAATTCTCCATGCGAGTTTTGTCCGCCAAAATACTTCCTTTTGAAATTGCGCTTGAGGGGTCGATTGTTAGTACGGCAACTTTTAATCCTTTTTTGATTAGCAATAAACCAAGCGTTTCAATCAAAGTGCTTTTTCCTGCGCCGGGAATGCCTGTTATTCCAATACGAATCGATTCTTTAACATGAGGCAGAAGTTTGTTTAACAAAGTTTTGGCTTGCTCTTTATGGCGGGGGGAGGCGCTTTCAATTAAGGTAATGGCTT
>JALWSN010000306.1 GCA_027080245.1 Ignavibacteriales bacterium
CTCAGGAATTGGTAATAGGTATTTTAACGCAGGTATTTTACACGTCGATTATTATCTTGCTTCCCATTCTGGGAATAGCGCTAATAGTGGGAATTTTAATTTCAATTTTTCAGGCGGCTACTTCAATTCAGGAAATGACACTGACTTTCATCCCGAAATTATTGGTTACGGCGGTCGTAATAATTTTTCTGATGCCGTGGATTTTCGAAAAGGTAATAACGCTTACTTACCGGATAATAGACGTAATTAAAATGGTGCAATGATGTTGGATTTTCTCTTAAATAATTTGGTTATATTTCTTCTTGTGTTTTTACGGGTATTGGCGTTATTTTTTGCCGCGCCTGTGCTTAACGACTCTTCCGTCCCGAATAAAGTAAGAATTTTAATGGCTGTTTTTTTCTCTTACATTATCTTGATGTTTGTTCATCCAAAAGTGGATTTAACAAATCTTTCCATTTGGTTCCTTGCGGCAAGCGCAATTAAGGAAATTGTAATTGGCTTAATCATCGGCTTTTTTACTTACATTATTTTTTGGGGAATTTCGTTTGCCGGTTCGTTAATGGGTTTTGACTTAGGATTAAGCATCGCCGAGTTGATTAGCCCCAATCTTGATTTGAACGCCGACGTTGTAAGCATGATTTTTTACGTTTTTACGCTCCTGATTTTTGTGATGATTGACGGTCCGGAATATTTAATAAGGTCTATTTATTATTCCTTTAAAATTATTCCCGTAACCAAAATTAATTTAACTAACATTACAGAAGGATTGATAATTGCCGAGTCCGCAAAAGTGTTCGTTGTGGCGGTAAAAATTGCGGCTCCTATTCTGATTACTTTTTTATTGTTCGACATTGCCGAATCAATAATGTCCCGCATCATTCCTCAAATGCAAGTCTTTTTCGTGCTTTACCCGGTTAGGATGTGGTTGGGATTTGTTTTGATTTCTGGCTCGATGGTCTTTTTCTTTTTTACAATCAGAAATTTGTTGCAAATGAACGAAGAGAATTTAATCAGATTAATAAATTCAATGGGTTAACAGATGGCTAACAAAGGCGGACAGGAAAAAACCGAAAAAGCGACCCCGCGAAAACTTAGGAAGAGCAGGGAAGAAGGACAGGTTGCAAAAAGTCAGGAAATTTCCAGCTTTGCTGTTTTCAGCGCCGGAATGCTTTCTTTGTTAGCCACCAAAGCTTTCATTGGCGGCAAGTTTTTTGCTTTCACCCAATACATTTTTTTGAATTTGAATTCGCTGGACATTAAAGTAAACCTTCTGCAAATGTACGCAGTAAAAGGGTTATTGTTTTTTATCGTTACTACTTTTCCGTTTTTTGTAGCGGTTTTTGTAATTGCTCTCGGGGCAAATATTTTACAAGTGGGTTTCAAAATAACGCCTAAGGCTTTAATGCCTAAGTTCAGTAAAATAAATCCATTCAGCGGGCTTAAACGCGTCTTTTTTTCGGCGCAATCGTTTGTGGAAACTTTAAAATCGCTTCTTAAGTTTGTTTTAATAGGTTGGATTGTTTACTCGATAATCGAAGGAATAATTCAAGAATCTTCCCAATTAATAACGCTATCCGTGCCGGATATTTTAAATTTCTTTGTTACGAACACGGTCAAATTAACAATTAAATTAATAATCGTCTATGCCGTTTTGGCTGCGGCGGATTTCATTTTCCAGAAATACAAGTTCAACAAGGACATGATGATGACAAAACAGGAAGTAAAGGAAGAAGTTAAGCAAACAGAAGGAAATCCCGAAATCAAATCCAGAATTAAATCCGTTCAAGCCGAAATGGCGCGTAAAAGAATGATGAAAGCCCTGCCAACTGCCGACGTAGTGATTACCAACCCTACGCACGTTGCAGTGGCAATTAAATACGATCCGCTCAAGAACAACGCGCCTGTTGTACTTGCAAAAGGAATAGACAACTTAGCGCAAAAAATCAAGGAGATTGCCCGAGAAAATAACATTTACATTTACGAGGACAAACCTCTGGCAAGGTTGCTCTACAAAGCTTGCAACATTGGAGACGAAATTCCGGAATCGCTCTTCGAAGCGGTGGCTAAAGTGCTTGCGTTTGTCTACAATATCAGGAAGAAAAGGAAGTCGATAGTATGATGTTCAATCTGAAAGAAAATTTGAACAAACAAACGGATATTGTGCTGGCTTTCGGGCTGGTAATGATGTTGGCTTTAATGCTGATTCCTTTGCCTACGTATTTTTTGGATTTTTTCCTTTCGCTTAATATTACTTTGGCGGTTTTGGTGTTGGTTATTTCGCTTTCAATTAAAACGCCGTTGGATTTGTCCGTTTTCCCCAGTTTGCTTTTAATTTTAACCCTCTTCAGGCTTAGCTTAAATATTAGCTCTACAAGGTTAATTCTTCTACAAGGTTATGCCGGCAAAGTAATTGAATCTTTCGGGACGTTCGTTGTTGGCGGCAATTACGTAGTCGGATTTGTTGTCTTCATTATTTTGGTAATCATTCAATTTATTGTAATAGTAAAAGGTTCCGAAAGAATTTCCGAAGTTTCCGCAAGGTTTACTCTGGATGCAATGCCCGGCAAGCAAATGGCAATTGACGCGGATTTAAACACAGGCTTAATTACCGAAGACGAAGCCCGGGCGCGGCGCGAAAAAATTGCTCGGGAAGCCGAATTTTACGGTGCAATGGACGGCGCAAGCAAATTCGTAAAAGGAGACGCAATTGCCGGACTTTTGATTAACGTAATTAACATCATTGGCGGATTTGTAATTGGCGTTGCAATACGAGGGCTAAGCTTTACCGAAGCGTTAAAAACTTACACGATTTTGACTATTGGCGACGGTTTGGTCTCTCAGATTCCCGCTTTAATAATTGCCGTTTCGGCTGGGATGGTGGTTACGCGATCCGCCGCCGGCAAAGCTCTCGACTTACAAATTAAAAGTCAGTTAATTTCCAGTTACCGAACTCTTGGAATTGTAGCCGCCATTGTTTTCCTCATTGCGTTTGTTCCCGGAATGCCGATGATTCCTTTCTTCATTATTAGTGCAGTGTTAGGAGCTGGTTCTTATTTCAACAGAAAAAACACAATCGAAGAAACAGAAGCTCCGATTGCCGAAGAAGAACCTACCGAAGAAAAAGCCGAAAACATCGAGCAATATTTGCAAGTGGACCCCATTGAAATTGAAATTGGCTACGCATTGATTGGCTTAATCGACAAGGACGAAGGTGGCGACCTGTTCGAAAAAATAGCTTCTACAAGGAAATTCCTTGCTCTGGAATACGGCGTGCTGATTCCGCCGGTTAGAATCAGAGACAATTTGCAATTGGAACCCAACGAATACATTATTAAAATAAAAGGCAACGTTGTAGCTCATTACGAAATTTACACGGATAGATTTTTAGCAATGAATCCCGGCAACGTTGAAGAGGAAGTTGAAGGAATTCCAACGGAAGACCCGGCATTTAATTTACCCGCTTTGTGGGTAGGCGAAAAGGAAAAAGAAAAAGCCGAGATGCTGGGCTACACCGTAGTGGACGCCCTTTCGGTGATTTCCACTCACCTGCAGGAAACGCTTAAAAAGCATTTCGACAAAATACTTTCCCGTCAGGCGGTAAAACAATTGCTGGAAAATCTGAAGAAAGATTACCCCGCGGTTGTGGAAGACATCAATCCCGAGCTTTTGCCTCTGGGGACTATTCAAAAAGTTTTGCAAAACCTGTTGAAGGAAGGAATACCAATTAAAGATTTGGTCCAAATTCTCGAATCGTTAATCGATTATTCAAAGGCAAGCAAGAACGTGGACGTTTTGACAGAATACGTAAGGCATTCGCTTTCCGACGTAATAGCCAATTTGTACAAGGACGAAAACAACGTAATTCATGCAGTGGCAATCGGGGACAGGTTGGAAAAACACATTGTTCAATCTATTCAGGAACAGAAGAACAACATTCAATCCTTGGGGCTTTCCCCGCAAATGTTAAATCGGCTAAACAACAAATTAGAAGAAATTAAAAACACGTTCGATTCTCTAGGCTATCAGCCCGTTATTTTAACTCAAGCCACAATCAGGCCTTATTTCTTCAGGATGATTAACCCAAGCTTCCCGGATTTTGCTGTGCTTTCCTACACGGAATTACCTAACGACGTAGAAATTGAATTGTTAGACAACATTGAGGTTGCAGAATGAAAATTAAAAAAGTTCGCGGAACGAGCCTTAAGGAGGCTACGGAAAAAGTAAAAGCCGAATACGGCAAGGAAGCGATTATTCTGGGCACGCGAATTATCGAAAGCGAAAAAAGCGAACGGCGCTTATTTGAAATTACCGTTGGGTTGGAAACGGAGTTGGAGGAGTTGGAATCTTTGGAAGAGGAAAAGAATTACGAAGAAGACGTTTACGGAGATTTCAAAAGAGCCGTTGCCGCAGCAAAACAAAAACAAGCAGCCCGAGGAGCGGAAACGGTCGTTTCCATTGAGCCGCCAAAGGATTTGCCTAAACTTGAACTTTCCAATTCGTCGGAAAAGGTAACCAAAGAAGATTTAAAGGAAATAATTAACATTTTAAAATACAACGAATTGGACCCGAACGTAATTAAAATAGTGATGGATCAACTTCACAAATCAAAAGAATTAATTACCCGAAGAAATCTGGAAAAGCATACGCTGGTTAGCATTGCCTCGCTGGTGAATACGGCAAAGCTGAACGTCAGAAAAACGGGAATTCCTAAAGTTGTGGCTGTAGTTGGACCTACAGGCGTGGGCAAAACCACCTGCATTGCAAAATTAGCTTCCATTACAAAACTTTTGCACGGGTTGAACGTTGGAATTATTTCAATAGACACCTACAGGTTGGGCGCCATTGACCAGTTAAAGATTTTTTCCGAGATAAGCGCAATTGATTTGTTGGTTGCTTACGACGTTCAGGATATTCCGGGAATAATGAATAAGTTTAAAAACAAGGATTTAATTTTCGTCGACACCGTTGGTAGAAGCCAAAAAAATCTGGATGAGTTGAAATCGATTAAGAGCTTTATGGAAGTAATTGACCCAGATGAAATTTACCTGACGTTAAGCGCGGTGGCTTCCAGGAAAAATTTAATGGACGTTGCCGAAAAATTCAAAATGTTTAATTACCGCGCGCTAATTTTCACCAAGTTGGACGAGGCGATTGCGTTCGGGAATATCTTAAACGTATCGCTTTCGGCGGCTTCGCCTATTGTTTATTTAACAAACGGGCAGGTAATTCCCGACGATATTATAGCGAGCGATTCGGAGTTTATTGCAAAAATAATTTTTAGCGGGAGATTAAATTGATTGGCGACCAAGCTCAAAAATTACGGGCGCTTGTTGAAGGAAGTAGCAGGGCTGCAGTTAAAATCGAAAACTCCATTAGCGTTGTAAGCGGAAAGGGAGGCACGGGCAAAACGTTCTTTGCGGCTAATTTTGCCGAAAGCCTTGCCGAAATGGGCAAAAAAATTCTTCTCGTTGATTTCGATTTTAATCTGGCTAATTTACATTTATTGTTCAATGTGGAAACAAAATACACGATTACCGATTTCCTTTTGCACAAAGTTGTTTTCGAAGATTTGATTGTAAGAATCGACGAAAATTTGGATTTGATTTTCGGAGACTCCGGAAGAATGAACATAGTTCTGCCCGAGCCCGAACAAACGCTGGAAATTCTTGATAAAATAAAATCCATCAGTTGCAATTACGATTACGTAATTTTCGACAATTCAGCCGGGATTTCAAATTACTTATTTACAATATTACACAACAGCGGGCGCATTTTAATAATTACTAATCCCGAAATAACATCCGTTTTGGACGCTTACGTAATTTTTAAAATGATGAGGAAAAACCGTTTCAATCAAAAAACTTTTGTGGTGGTAAACAAAGCAAGAAACGAAGAGGAAGGAAAAGTTACCTATTTTAATCTTTCGCGCGCGGCAAAAAATTTTCTGAAAATC
>JALWSN010000307.1:0-4057 GCA_027080245.1 Ignavibacteriales bacterium
ACTTACTTCGTCGAAATGACATGCTACCCTTTGTCATATCGACACCGCCTTGGCGGTGGAGATATCTCTAATATATTCTCTGATATTTCTTCCCGCCGCTGGCGGAACAGGCTCTCTTCATTCATCGAAATGATAACTTGTCTTTGCTGTCATTCCGAACCTCGACGGAGTCGAGTGTGAGGAATCTCTTTCACTTAAAATTCTGCAAATTTTTATGAGATTTCTCCCCCGCCGCTGGCGGGGTCGAAATGACAAGTTGTCCGTTGTCACATCGACCCCGACTTGGCAGGGGAGATATATCTCTTCATCTCAGCGCGGCAAAGCAGTTAGCCAGATATTGAGATTGGCAAAGTGGTTAAAATTCTTTAATCATTCAGCCATCCAACCATTCTTTTATTAAAGTTAAGAATGTATCAATAAAATATTTTGACAAAAAAAACGAAAATTTGATTGAGAATACTATTTAGCGGTAAAGATATCTCTATAAAGCCGCAAACAGCTCCTTTGCCGCAAAAATTAACGATGCGCCTTTCACAAATAATTTTACCGTCGCCTTATTGATTGATTCCGTAATCGAAGCGGTTGCCGGATTCGTTGAGCAATGAAGGGAAGACGATTTAAATTTGTTCACTGGCGAAACTACCTTGCAATCCTGTTCACCGCATGAGATTTTAGTTTCCTTGCCCTTTTTTGAATTTTCTGACCCGTTGCTCTATTTCTGTAACAATATCCTGTAGCGAAGTTTGGTCGTCTTTTCCTACATATTTGCCAACAATATCTAATAACTTTTTCATGTCCGGTTCGTACTTGTACATCAGCGCCGAAATGTCGCTTTCATACAAACTCACCCGCTCAAAATTTCCTTGCCGATACATCGACGGTAACGCGTACATTTTGAGCAGCAACAATCCCTCTACTGTTCCCAAATTAACAACTTGACCTAAGAATTGCACGCGAGTAGCATATTCTTTTTGTACTTTTAGGAATAAAGGATTGTCGGTTAGCAAAAAATCAATTTGGACACCTTCAAATAAGCCCCGAGCAAAATAAACATCCCGCTCTACAACATCAATCTCCGGCAATTTGTCCAAATCCTTCAGCGCTAACACTAAATCCAAATCTTGCGTATTACGTCCTTCCACATAGTAAAGCAATGCAATACCGCCAACTAATACGTAATCTATTTCCCTCTCCTTTAACAACGAAAAAAAACGTTTAACTGTTTTCAGGGGAGAACGCCCCTCTGAAAAATTCATCGCTTCATTTCTCCAATTTTGGGGATTAAAAAGAATGGCGTTTTGAACAATCAATCCAATATCTTCTACTGTTCTTAGCATCTTAGAAGTTCTTCCTCAATGTTGAACAAAAACTCCGATTGCAAAACAGGTGTTTAACATTATTTAAGTACGAAATTTTAATTAACTTTTCCTTCCGCCTAACCAACATATTTTAAGGACAAAATAAAAAATTAAATCTTAATTTGCAAGTTGTTTTACTGCTGTCCAAAATATTTTTTTGATTACTAAAAAACGCGAAAATCTTTTATTTAGGAGACTTTTCTTCAAATTTCCCCAAACAATCCCTTAATATTTTTTCGATGCGTCATTTTGTGTTCAAAACAATCGGAAAAATTTCTACTGTTTAATTTGAATAGATCAAATTTAAGCTTTGAAATAATCAGCGCTCTTTAAATCAATGCAATGTCAGTCAGGGTTATCCCCCACCCCATCCCATTAACATTTGTGCAAATATTGAATTACGTAAGCCCCTTAGGGGTTTGGGATGGGGTGATTGGTTGCAAATAGAATTTTTTAGAAAGAGTTTTTGTCCAAAATGCATTCAAATTCAATTTATTTTGGACAGATGAGAGTTATTTGAAAACGGATTAATCCTAATGTAATAACTCTTTAAAAATGTCTGGTTCAGAACTCTATAGAAATGTCAGTAAAAATTAAGAAATTGCGCCTTAAAAGTAAAAATGAAGGGAAATTACAGACAATAAAAACAAAAGAATTAAAGCGGTTGCCAGGTTCGTTGAGCGATAAGCACAACAAATTCACATTGTTAACGGCGGAACTACGCCGCAAAAATCTTACTGATGAATTAATATGTTTACGCCAATGGTTGCTTTTGTTAAGGCGGAGAATTTATTTGTCCTTTTTAATATCGGAAGGAGTTAAAAGTCTGCACCCTTCAAAAACGGTAAGAATTTCAAGCTTGTTTTTTGAAATTCTGTAAACGATTCTGTACACCTTTTCAAAAACCTCTCGTATTTCGTTTGTTGAAAAATCAGGAACTATCCTGCCTTTAAAAGGGAAGGTTTTTATTTTCTCAGCGCGTTCAATTAACCTATCAACAAATAAAACAGCCCGTTCGGGACTGTCCTTTGCAATAAACCTTTCAATTTCAATCAATTGTTGTAAAGCCTCTTTTGACCAAACAATTTTCAATTGAATTATCTCGCGCGTCTCTTTTTATTAAGCTCTTTTTTTATTTCTTCGGTTGAAAAAGAATTTCCCGAATCAACGTCTTTTAAGCCTTGATTTACCGAATGAATAAACCGCCTTGTATATTCCATGTTGTCAAATTCTTCGGGGGAAATAACCACGGCGGCAGGTTTCCCGTTTTGAGTAATTACTAACGGACGCCCGGTTTTACGAGCCATTTTTAAAAAACCCGCCATTTGCTTTTTGAATTCTCCAATTGGTATTATGTCCGATGAAATATTAAGTCTCATATTCTGACCTAAAATTAATATTGTTTTTGGGCAAAATATTGCATTTAAAAATAAATTACAAGTTTATTAGGAAAATTTTAAAAATAATCTAAAAATTTGAATGAAAAACCGGAGTATGGAGGCGAAGGTGTAGTTTGAAAATTTTGCTTCGCTGCAACAAGCTCAACTTCGCAGAGTGTGCGCATACAAAGTTGGCGGTTAAAACTCTTGATTAAATTACTTACAAATTCCTACACGCAAAGTAAACAAGCTTTTAATTTAATTGTTATTGTCTGTCCCTTTTTAATTTCAACCGGAATGTGGTAAACATACCCTTTGGGACCGGGACCAGGGAGTTGAGCGTTTACAAAATAATTGCCCGGCGAAACCTCAAATTTGCAAATTCCGTTTTCGTCTGTGGTTTTTACTAAGCTGTCGGGCAACAAAGTGATTGTTTCGTCAGGCACAGGAGTGTTGCCGTCAACCACGGTAACAATAATGGTCCCTTTTTGCGGCGGAGTAGACTGATTAACGCAAGCGGAAGCAATAAATAATAAAGTAAAAAGCAACAAATATTTTATGCGCTTCATGTTTCACCTCCCAAATTGTCTTTCCTGAAAAAATCAAATTTAAATACTAATTCTCTTAATAGAGTTAGATTGGTAATGTTCAAACCGGTAATGCCGTTGTTAATTTAAACTTTTATGCCCGTTAAATTTTTCACAATCAATTACGCAAAGCTTCTAATCTACAATTTTATTTCACAATTAAAATCAAAATATTTGAGTCTAACGGCAGTAGAGTAAAGCAACCGGTTAGCCGGAAATACCTTTATCATAAAATTTTTTCAAGTCTAACGTCGTCAAACAACTGTTGATATGGTATGTTTTTAGTTGGCGGAGCATAAAGAAACACCCATATCGTGTCAGTTTTAGCTGAAGTTAACGTATCGGTTAGTGATATTCGAGTCCAAACAGTATCAAAATCAGACGAAACACTTTTTGCGTTTCGCCCATAAATTAATCCAATAGTTCCTTTGCCGCCAAAGCGTCCGTAACCGCGTACATTTGCCGACAAAACAACTACGTCTCCTTGCTTTACATCAGTAACCACAGTATATGCAAAACTGCTTGTTGGAGCTAATTTGGATGTTAATTGCAAGGACCAATTCCCGCAATTAGGCGCGCCTTGGTTAACCAATTTAGCAAGATTCCGTTCGCCAAACCCCCATCCTTTTAACGATGGCTGATTGTTGATTTCAAAGCTTCCATTGGATAGCAGGTTTTCACTAAATTTAGGTCCAACTATTGATTCGTTGCAACTCATTGAAGAAAAAATAAA
>JALWSN010000307.1:4067-5950 GCA_027080245.1 Ignavibacteriales bacterium
TATTTTCTTTTTCATTTTTAATTTATTTTAGTAAGAAATCACTTTTTATCTAATCGCTTCTTAAGAAATAAAATTTAGAACAAAATCGGGCAAAAACTTCATCTTTTAATTTTTCTTTGTGTCCTTCGTGTTCATTGCGAGCCATTTAAGCCGCTTACCTGGACAATGAATAATAACTGCAATAAGACAATCAAAATTCCTCAAAGTTTTTGAAATTACTAAGCTTGAGGAATTTGCTAATGATTAGTTTTGTTTTTGAGTCGTACAACATTTCTCCTCGCCTCTTGCATTCAAAAAGCCTGTGAAATTTACCTCAAATTAACAAGTGAAAATTAAAATGTCAAATTAATATTCCCGCTTTTAATTGTGGCGTAATGTTAAATCCGGTGGTAAAAATAAACGGAATCATTTTCAACTATTTTTCTTTAATATTCCCAAAGCTTTCTTCAATTCGGCGTCGACAATTTCTGGAAAAATGTTAAACTCAAAAAAATATTCCATGTCGTTTGAATATTTATTTACAAGTTTGTCTAACTTTTGCTTTTCATTTACTTCGGGAAGTTTAGAAATATTAAAACATCTGTCGGCAACTTTAACAATTTTGGCTATTTTATTTTTTGAAATTTTTTGAAGATACCGGGATTTCTCTTCTCCCTTTCTGTATGTAAGCAAATCGACTACTTCCCTGATGTTTTTGTTAAAAGTTTTTTCAATTTTGTCCAACTCTTGTTGAATTGCCGCTTCTTTGTCCGCAGCATTTCCAACCGTAGCGCTATCTTCAACAACGTCGTGCAGCAAAGCGCAAATTTCAACTGTTTGTAAATCTTCTTTGGACTTAACGCCCTGCGCTTTGGCTATTTCCACGGCTAAGTCCGCCACTGGCAATAAGTGCGCTTCGTAATAAGGCTTTCCGTTGTAATTTTGAGTTTTGTGTTCTAATTTTGCTTTCTTTTGGGCTGCTTTAACTAATTGTTCCATTTTACTTCCTTGTTAAGAATTGATTTTCAAAAATAACGTTTTTTAGGAAAATAATTGCAGATTAAAAATGGTAACGAGTTTCGTTGATAACAATTTGAATTTAATTTTCATTAAGTTTATTTTACAAATAAGATTTTTCGTTTTACAAATATCTTCAGATTTTTGTAAAGCAATTTTAAAAACAAAGCGTTGTGAGCGGGCTATTATTCTATTGTCAATAAATATTCTTAATCACAAATTATTTCCTGTGGAGAAATAATTTTTATTTTAATAAATGAGTTTTAATATTTGATTGAACGAGGGATTGGAAGCATATTATTATTCTACAGTTGAATAAATGTTTAACTAATCAGGGAAGTGAAAATTGTCTTTAATAAAAAAAGTAGAAGATTTACTTAAGTTTAGGAGGGAATATTTTTCAACAGACGACTATTCGAAAAGAAAAGAAATTAAAAAGAAAGCTGTAAAAGTTTACATTGATATCGAAAAAGAACTTCATAAAATTAAATACGATTTCAGGCTAATAGATATTAGAAACTTTAAAATGAAAGATAGAGATTTATTGAAAGACCTTGATTTATTTTCTTATGATGAGATTATTGAATCTAAGAAAATGCGCACCCATATTTCGCAATACGTATTGCCCATTCCGCTATTGTTATTTTTATTCAAGCATTATGAGTTAAAGAAAAGCGCTTTAATTTCTTCGGCTTATTTTATGGATGATGTTAAGCGTTATTTAAGACCAGGCGACTTTCAACATTTGAATTCAGGTTCGGTGCGGTTCATTACAAATTGCAGATTTGCATCAAATCATTTAAGAACTTCGGGGCTGTTGCGGGATTCCGAAATAGAAAGATATAAGTATTGGCGACTAACATTATTTGGCTTGTTGATTGCCATAC
>JALWSN010000308.1:0-17649 GCA_027080245.1 Ignavibacteriales bacterium
ATCAAGAAAGGACCTATTTTTGCCAACTTTATTTTAGCCGACGAGATTAACCGCGCTCCGGCAAAAGTTCAAAGCGCATTGTTAGAAGCAATGCAGGAAAGGCAGGTTACAATTGGAGAGGAAACCTTTAAACTGGAAGAGCCTTTCCTTGTTCTTGCCACGCAAAACCCTATTGAACAGGAAGGGACTTACCCCTTGCCCGAAGCGCAAGTGGACAGGTTCATGCTGAAAGTAAAAATAAGTTACCCTTCGAAAGAAGAGGAGCTGAAAATAATGAGGCAAAATGTTTCCGGCGGGGAAATTAAAATCAATCCGATTATTAGTCCGGAAACAATTCTGAAAGCAAGGAAATTGATTTATGATATTTACATCGACGAAAAAATCGAGCGTTACATTTTGGACATTGTATTTGCAAGCCGTAATCCCGAAGAATATGGATTAGCAAAGTTAAAGGATTTGATTAGTTACGGCGCTTCTCCCCGCGCCACTATTAACCTTTCCCTTGGAGCGCGGGCAATGGCGTTCATTAAGAGAAGGGGGTACGTAATTCCAGAAGACGTCCGTTCCATTTGCTACGACGTTCTGCGCCACCGAATTGCCGTTACTTACGAAGCTGAAGCGGAAGAAATTACCAGCGAAAATATTATTCAGGAAATTCTTAACACTGTTGAAGTGCCGTAATTATTAAGCGAAAGCAACGTTGGAAAAATGACCACAAAAGAATTACTCAAACAAGTAAGGCAAATTGAGCTTAAAACCAGAGGTTTCGTTAACGAGGTGTTCTCTGGCGAGTACCATTCCGTTTTTAAAGGCAGGGGAATGGAGTTTTCCGAAGTACGCGAATACCAGATTGGCGACGACATTCGCAGCATCGATTGGAATGTAACTGCGCGGTTCGGCAGGCCTTACGTTAAGATTTTTGAAGAGGAAAGAGAACTGACTTTAATGTTGCTTGTGGATATGAGCGGCTCGCAGTTGTTTGGCTCTTTGCAAAAAACGAAAAGGGAGATAGCCGCCGAGCTAAGCGCTATTCTTGCTTTTTCCGCAATGAAAAACAACGACAAAGTTGGACTGATTTTATTTACAGATAAAATTGAAAAATTTGTGCCGCCCAAAAAAGGCAAACCTCATGGGCTCAGGCTGATAAGGGAAATTCTTTCCTTTGTGCCGGAAGGCAATAAAACCAATATTAAAAACGCTCTTGAATATTTTAATTTAACAATTAAAAAGAGAAGCATCGCTTTTTTAATTTCCGATTTTATTGACGACGGGTTCGAGAAAATTTTGAAGGTAGTTGGCAGGAAGCACGATTTCATCGGAGTGGTTTTAAGCGATCCACGCGAAAGGGAATTGCTTGAAATGGGACTGGTTAAGCTTAAAGACCTGGAAACAGGAAACATTAGAATAATAGACTCTTCAAACAGGCGGATTCTGGAAGCCTTCAACGAGTTTAATAAAAAAAGAATTGAAAAATTAAATTCGCTTTTTGTTTCGAGCGGGTTGGATAAAATTGAGATAAGCGCCGATTCCACCTACATTAAACCGCTTGTTGAATTTTTTAAATTACGCGAGAAAAGATGGTAAAAAACTGGTTAATAATATTTTTAATTTCGTTTAATTTTGTTTACTCTCAACAAATATCTGTAGAGGCTTCAACGGATTCCTCTTATTATTTAATTGGCGATTACATTCATTACAAAATTCAACTACGTTACGGCAAAGGAATAAAAATAGATTTTCCGCAAGTAAAAGATTCGATTAAATCGCTTGAGTTTATTTCAGCTTTGCAAACAAGGAAGAGCGAATCTGACAATCAAATTGTTGAAGAACACGAATTCATCTTTTCAAAATACGATTCTTCGGCTGTCACAATTCCCCCTATCGCTATTGGCTATTACTTACCCAATGGCAAGAAAAGGCTTACAATAAAGACGAATCCCGTACGCATCGTTATTCAAGCAATTCAAGTGGACATTAACGGAAAAATACAGGACGTAAAAAAACCAATAACAATAGGGTTTAACTGGCTTGAGCTTGCTTTGATTATCTTAGGCGCGCTTATTATTATTGCGTTGATTTACTATTTCTGGAGGAGAAGAAAACGCGGCGGGGAAGGCGAAAGAATTATAAAGAAAATAATAATACCGCCTCACAAAAAAGCTCTTGCGCGTCTTTACGAACTGGAAGAGAAAAAATTGTGGCAGCAGGGGAAAGTCAAGGAATACCACTCTGAAATTACCCAGATAATCAGAGATTATTTTGAAGAGAGATTTGGCTTTCTTGCATTGGAGATGACCTCAACAGAAATACTAAACGAACTTCTTAAAATTAAAGATTCCAACGGGATAATTGATTTAACCCGTGTATTTTTTGAGAATGCAGATTTAGTGAAATTTGCCAAATTTGAACCGATGCCAAAAGTAAATGAGGAAATGTTAAAACAGGCGATTGAAATTGTAAAGGCAACCGTGCCCGAGGAAGAGCAGATTGAAGTTTCCGAAGAGGCTGGAAATGTTTAAAAACATTAGCTTTGCTTATCCGTATTTGCTTTACCTATTGTTTTTATTGCCTATTCTGGCGTATTGGTATTTTAAGAAATTCAAGACTAACGTTCCGGAAATTAATTACCCTACGCTGCTGGCGTTTACCCCCATCCCGAAATCGTTAAGGGAAAGATTGGCGCATGCCCCGTTCATATTGAAATTGTTGGGCATTGGATTTTTAATTATTGCGGCGGCAAGGCCTCAAACGTTTTCCACCGGGCAAAATATTTACACGGAAGGAATTGATATTGTAATGGTGCTGGATATTTCCGGCAGTATGCTTGCGGAAGATTTCAAGCCGAATAGATTGGAAGCAGCTAAAAATGTAATAGACAATTTTATTAAAGGGAGAACTTCCGACAAGATTGGAATAGTTATTTTTGCTAGGCAGAGCTTTACTCAATGTCCGTTGACTATAGATTACGGAGTATTGAGAAAACTTCTCAGAGAAATAAAAAGCGGAATGATTGAAGATGGAACAGCTATTGGCAACGCTATTGCCAATGGGGTTAACCGATTAAAGGATAGTAAAGCAAAAAGCAAAGTAATGATTTTACTGACCGACGGAGTGAATAACGCTGGCGAAATCGACCCAATTACCGCAGCCCAAATAGCAAAGGAATTTGGAATTCGTATTTACACTGTTGGCGTTGGCACAAGGGGGAAAGCTCCTTACCCGTTCATGACGCCTTTTGGCAAGCAATATCAGATGGTGCCAGTGGAGATTGACGAAAACTTGTTGAGAAAAATTGCGCAAATTACGGGGGGTAAGTATTTCAGGGCTACAAACAATAGAAAGCTCGCTCGAATTTACAGGGAAATAGACAAGATGGAAAAGACGAAAGTTAAAGTTACTTCTTACAGGAATGCAACGGAACTTTTTTACAATTTCGCTTTTATTAGTTTAGCGTTTTTGTTTTTAGATGTGGCTTTAAGTAAAACAATTTTAAAAAGACTACCTTAGGAACACTGAAAATGTTTAGGTTTGCTCATAGCGAATATTTAACCCTGTTTTACCTTTTGCCATTGCTGGCGGTTGTCTATTGGTATTATTCGAGATGGCGAAATAATACTCTGAAAAAATTCTCGGATCCCGGAATGAAAAATGTTCTGTTTCCCAAATTCAGTTCTAAAAAACGTCTTCTTAAATTTTCGTTGAAATTGTTTGCAATTGCGCTGATTATTTTAGGGCTTGCCAACCCGCAATTTGGTTCGAAGATTGAAGACGTAAAGCAAGTTGGAATTGACGTCTTTATTGATTTGGATGTTTCCCTAAGCATGACGGCGGAGGACATTAAACCAAACAGATTGGAAAAGGCAAAGTACGAAATTTCCAAATTGATTCGAAGATTGAACGGGGATAGAATAGGTTTAATAGTGTTTGCGGGGCAGGCTTACGTTCAAATACCTTTAACTACGGACTATTCCGCGGCTAAGCTTTTCCTTGACGCCGTGAGCACTGAATCCGTGCCGGTGCCGGGAACGGCAATTGCGGATGCCATTGAGCTTTCGATTAAATCTTTTAAGAAAGATGCCAACACGCAGAAGGCGATTGTGTTAATTACGGACGGCGAAGACTTTCAAGGCGATTTAAAAACAGCCATTGACGACGCTAAGAAAAAAGGAATTTTAATTTACGCAATAGGTTTGGGTTCGCCGGAAGGAGCGCCAATTCCAATTTACAACAAAGCAGGCGAGCAAATAGGTTACAAGAAAGACCTAAACGGCAACGTTGTTTTAACAAAATTGGACGAAGCTACTTTAAAAGAAATTACTGAAGCTACAGGAGGTAAGTATTACAGGGGCTCGAACACAGAGGACGAATTGGCAAAAATTTACAACGATTTGGCGCATCTCAAAAAAACAGAGTTTGGCGCAAAAAAAATTACCGATTACGAAGACAGGTTTTATTATTTGTTAATTCCGGCAATTTTAATTTTGTTGATTGAAAGCTTTATTCCAGAATCCAAATCAGAGTTGTTAAGCAAATTGATTGAAGGAAATGAAGATTAGAAATAGTAAATATTTAATAATAACGAGTTTGTTTTTCTTTATTATTATTGGGCAGGTTAAAGCTCAAAGCTTCAGAAGCCTGATAAATAAAGGGGTTGAGGAATATCAGAAAAAGAAGTATTCCAACGCCGAAGTAAATTTCAAAAAAGGACTGGAAAAGGATTTTAATTCTTTTGTGGGACATTTTAATCTTGGCGACGCTTTTTACAAAGAAGGGCGTTACAATCAAGCTTTGCGGGAATACAAAAACGCTTTGAGCTTTGCAAAAACAAAAGAAGAAAAGGCAAATGTATTTCACAACATTGGCAACGCTTTGTTGAAGAGCAACAAAATTAAAGAAAGCATTGGCGCTTACGCTAACGCACTGAAACTTAAGCCCGACGATTTGAGTACAAAATACAATCTTTCTTACGCGCTTAAACTTTTGAAGAAACAGAAGAAAAATCAGAAAAACAAAAACAATAAGAACAATAAAAATAAGAACCAGAAGAAAAAACAAAATCAGAAACAAAATCAGAAACAGAAACAGAACAAGAACAAACAATATAAAACAAAGCGGCAAAAACAGAAAAATCAGCAGAAGCCAAAAATCAGTAAAAAAGAAGCGGAAAGGATTTTAGCTGCGTTAAAAAATAAAGAAAAAGAATTGCAAAAGAAATTACGTAAAAGGAAGGCAAAGCGCGTAGTAAAAAACGGTAAAGATTGGTAGCTTTGAAATTATGAAAAGAAATTTTAATGTAGTTAAAAAAATAATTGTATTACTATTCCTGAGTAGTAGTTTGCTTGCGCAGTCGTTTAAAGCGACGGCGGACAAGACAATTGTAACTCAGGGTGAAACGTTTCAAGTTTATTTTGAACTGGACGCGAAAGATATTAATTCCGCGGAAAATTTTACCGCCCCTGATTTCAAAGGCTTTAGCGTTTTAAGCGGTCCCAATCAATCCACAAGCATGCAATTCATTAACGGAAGCATTTCAGCCTCGCTTACGTTTTCTTTTGTTTTAAGTCCGCTTAAGCCGGGCAAGTTTACAATTGGAAAAGCTTTTATTACTTACAAAGGCAAGCGTTACCAAACTCAACCCATTGTAATTACGGTGCGGAAAGGCTCCACCCGCCGAAGCGGGAAAGCCGGCGTTCGCAGGCAAGCGGCGACGCCAACCGGAATAACGCAATCTGAGATTGCGCGGAACGTATTTATTCGAGCGATTCCCAACAAAACAAACGTTTTCACGGGCGAGCAAATAACGGTTACCTACAGGCTTTACACAAGGTTGAATATTTCCTCGCCTACAATTACAAAGCTTCCTTCCTACGATGGTTTTTGGGCGGAAGATTTGCAGATGCCAAATACCATTACTTTCAGGAACGAGATGTACAAAGGAGTTCGTTACAGAGTTGCGGATTTGAAGAAGGTGGCGTTGTTCCCAACTAAAAGCGGGAAGTTAAGAATCACACCGTTTGAATTGAATATCCCGGTTTTAATCAGAAGACGTACGCGAAGTTTGTTTGACGATTTCTTTAACGATCCTTTTTTCAGTCAAACGCAAACTTACAATTTTAAAACAAAATCCAATAGCGTTCTAATTAATGTCAGACCCTTGCCGTCAAAGGGCGCACCTAAAAATTTTAGCGGGGCGGTTGGTTCCTTTACTTTAAATTACAGCGTGGACAAATATTCGGTAAAAACAAACGAACCTATTACAATTAATCTAAAAATTGCCGGAAGCGGAAATATTAATTTAATTCAAATTCCTGAAATTAAATTACCTGCGGGATTTGAAAAGTACGAACCCAAAGTTACTTCAAAGATTAATAAACAGGATGTTGTTTCCGGGTTTAAGTCGGTAGAATATTTAATTATTCCGAGAATACCTGGCAAAAAAATTATTCCGCCGATTGAGTTTACTTATTTTAATCCCATTAAGCGAAGTTACGTAACTCTAAGGACAAAAAGAATAACAATTGAAGTGATTGGGGAAACCAAAAATTTTACCGCTTCTGCTAATTCGGGATTTAGCAAGGCAGACATTACGTTATTAAACAAGGACATTAGATTTATTAAAACATCCAATTTTGCTTTGGTAAGGATTGCGGACGAGGAAATAATTCCGCACTGGTTTTATTGGGCGCTTGTTTTACCCTTGATTTTATTGGCTTTTGCGGTAGTCCTGAAAAAGCGGCAAGAGAAAATACTGGGTAATCAGCAATTGTTAAAATCGCAAAGAGCCGAAAAGATTGCCCGAAAACGTTTGAAGAAAGCAAGAAAAGCTCTGGACGAAAAACAGGACGATTTGTTCTACGAAGAGATTTACAAAGCTCTTTCGAATTATTTAAGCGATAAATTAGACATTCCCGCTTCGGATTTTACTTTGGACAAAATTAAAACTTTGTTGGAAAGCAAAGGCATTAGCGCCGAACTGATTGGCGAAGTTGAGAACGTAATCAACAAATGCGAGTATGCCCGGTACGCACCAGCAAAGGATGAATCGGCTGAAGAAAACATTTATTCTCAAACGTTGTCTTTAATTTCCAATATTGAAAAGGCAATTAACAGGAAGAAAAAATGAAATTACGAATTGTTAAAAATTTAATGTTGGTTTTAGCCTTTATTTTAGGGACAAATTTGACCCTGCATGCTTTTCAGCTTGAAAATACAATGGAAAAAGGAAACGAGTATTACAGAAACGGGAAATATGAACAAGCGTTAAGCGAGTATTCGAAAATTTTAAACGAAGGATTTGAAAGCGCGGCTCTTTATTACAACATGGGCAACGCTTATTACAAATTAGGGAAATTAGGCTACGCTATTTTGTATTACGAGAGGGCTTTAAAACTTGCGCCCGACGACGAGGACATTAACTACAACCTAAAAATTGCCAACGCTCGTAAACAGGATAAAATACAAGAAGTGCCGCAAATTTTTTTAGTGGTTTGGTGGAATTCTTTGTTGGCGATGTTAACGGTTAAAGGTTGGGCTTTTGTCACCGCATTATTTTTTGTCCTTTCCGTTTTGCTAATAGCCCTTTATTTATTTGCTTCCACTAATTCCACGCGGAGATTCTCTTTTATTTTCGGGTCAATCCTCTTGGGTTTATTTCTACTTAACGCGTTCATCTTATTTGTTAAGTACGACAAGGAAACCAAGACGAAATTTGCCGTGGCTTTGCAAAACACAATTACCGTAAAGCAATCGCCCGACGAGAATGCCGTCGACGCCTTTGTAATTCACGAAGGATTGAAATTCAAAGTGCTGGACAAGTTAGGGCGGTGGTACAAAATAAAACTTCCCGACGGTAAAGTTGGTTGGCTACACAAAAAATCGGTCGGAATAATTTAAGCCTTTCGCACAAAGCTTTAATATTATTGAATGATTCTAAATACGCATTGAATATTATTAAGCATTTCAATGCTTGCGGCAATTTAAAAATTGAGTGTACAAATTTTCCTTGTATTATCAGATAAAATTCATCTTACTTTTTACGCTTCTTGTCGCAAAATTTTGAATGATTAAATATTAAGCTTAAATTTGTAAATAATGATTTAATGAAATATGAACGCTAAGAAATACAATAAAATTAAGCTTACCGTAAGCACAAGCAAATGGATTTTCGCTTTTTTATTACTTTTGCTTTTTGTGGATTTGGGTTACAGCGCCGCATTAGCGCGGTTCTTGAATGCTTACATTAACAACGACTATTTGTTGTTTTTGTCGTTTTTTATAATTGTGTCTGTTGGCGCAGAGTTAATATTTTTCCCGATTGACTATTACTCGGAATTTTACATTGAACACAAATTCAATCTTTCTAACCAAACCTTTCTTAGCTGGTTGTGGGAAGATTTTAAGAGCTCGTTAGTGGGCGGAGCTATCATGCTCCCTATTTTATTGATTTTCTTTTACCTTATTAACGTTTCGCCTAATTATTGGTGGCTTTTCTTAGGCGTTGCCCTTTTCTTTTTTTCCGTGGTTTTAGCGCAAATATTGCCTACGATTATTCTCCCTTTATTTTACAAGGTCGAACCAATCGACAATCAACAATTAAAAGAAAGTATTCTGAAGTTAACGCAAAATGAAGGTTTAAAAGTTCGGGACGTTTACAAATTTAATATGAGCAAGAACACTAAAAAAGCTAACGCTGCTTTTGTAGGATTGGGAAAAACTAAACGAATTATTTTAGGCGACACGTTATTAAATAATTTTTCGAACGAAGAAATAATTACCGTTATTGCCCACGAGATTGGTCATTTTAAAAAGAAAAATTTAATTAAAAATATTTTTATTAATACGTTATTTAGTTTTGCCACTCTTTACATTATTTCTGTTTTGTACAAACTTTCGTTGCCGTATTTTGGGTTCAAAGAAGTGGCTGAAATAGCGGCTCTTCCATTGTTGGCTCTCTGGTCGATGGTGATTGGTTTAATCACGATGCCATTGTTAAATGGGCTTTCAAGGAAATTCGAATACGAAGCCGATGCTTATTCGGTAATAGAAACCGGATTAGGAAAAATTTTCAAAAATACGCTTGCCAAAATAAATGAATTGAATCTTGGCGACAGCGAACCGCATCCTTTGGTAGAATGGTTGTTCTACAGCCACCCTTCAATAAAGAAGAGAATTAAAAAGATTGAATTGGTTATTGAAAACAAGGATTGATTAGAATAGCGATTCTTGAGGGAAGTTAAGGGCGATATTAAGGTTGAGGTTGAGATTGAGGTTTAGAGGTTGTTGAGTTGGGAATGTTCTTTTTTTGAGATGCTTTAGAAAATATTGAATTATTAAAATTTAAAATATTTTTGCAGTTTGAATTTACAAAGGACAAGTGCAGGGAAACAAAAGAGAAAGAAAAAAATTAAAAATGTTAACTTAACATTAAAAGCCGAATGAATTTTAAAAAAGAAAATTATTGCCGTTTGATTTGTTGCGAAAAATTTTACTTTTCCAATTTGAAGTTTGGAAGATTGTTAAGAAAAGAGCTAATTCAATATTAAAGCATAAAAAGGACAAATGAAAAATTTAAAAATTGTTTTACCCCTAATTCTATTGGCTTTTGTAGCGGGGTGTAATTTTAAAGACGGTAATATTCCCGTTACGCCGGGGGATAAAAGAACGCCTCGGAATCCTATTCCTGCAAACGGCGCAACCGACTTACCCATTGCGCTTACATTAAAATGGCAATCTTCCGGGAATTCCTTCGACGTTTATTTGGACACGGCTAATCCCCCTAAAAAACTTTACGCTCAGAATGTTGATACTTCCAAAGCTACTGTGGTTACTGGGTTAAATTACTCAACTACTTATTATTGGAAAGTAATTGCTAAGTTAGCTGACGGCTCGAAAATTGAAGGCGCCGTTTGGAAATTCACTACCCGGGCTAAATCCGGCAATTTGCCTGGCTACGTAATGATTGAAAAAAAGTTTTACACAGAATTGCCGCACGTAATTAACATTCTGTTTTCCGTTTTGGATTTAAACGGTAACGGCGTTGACGTATTAAAAACAAGCGATTTTAATTTACTTGAAGACGGACAGCCTTTGTCGGTTAACGAATCCAAAATGGAGATTTTGAAAAAATCGCAAGTGCCTTATGAGTACCGAACAGTTTTGATGCTGGACAATTCTACAAGCTTAAAAGATAATTTAGCCAATCTTAAAACATCCGCTATTGATTTTGTAAATAATATTACGCCCGGGCAAACTGTGGCTATTTACGTTTTCTCGGACAACGTTACTCTGGTACAAGATTTTACAAACGATGTTACGGCTCTTAAAGCTGCGATTAATTCGATTACTATTGGCTATCCTACTACCAACTTGTACGGAGCAATAATAATAGGGGCTTCGCGCTTATTGGATGTTTACGACACTGAAAATATTATTCAAAGCTCAATGGTGGTTTTCACCGATGGGCAGGACACGCAAGGCTCGCATTCTTTAACGGAAGCTATCGATGCTGTGAACAACAAATCTGTTTACACGGTGGGATTGGGAAAGGAGATTAATCCTGAAGTTCTGCAAACACTTGGCACAAGCGGTTTTTACCCAATCGCAAAAATTAGCGATTTAACAAATGTATTTTTGGAAATTCAACAAAAGCTAACGAAGCTTTCAAACAGCTTTTATTGGCTGCGTTACCAAACGCCTAAAAGGGGAGCGGCCGAACACACCGTTACCTTAAGCATTAAAAATAACGCAAACACTGGCGAACGTTCCTCTATTTTAGAACATTTCAGTAGCGCGGGGTTCTTTTCAATCACGCCGGGATTGTATCTGAACTCAACTTCTTCGAACCCCACCGGGATCGACACTTTAAAATTGTTTGCGGGCGGAAACGCCGTAGTAGTAAAGGCTTCTTCGTATCTGGCAAATTATTTGCCTAAATTTAGCTGGTCCGCGCCGGATTCGAATTACGTTGCCTTGAAATCTATTGTAAGCGACAATTCACAAGTTAAGATTACCCCTAAAAATAAAAGGGGAACGACGTCTACAATCGTCGAAGACCTTAACAATAAAGGCTATTCCAAAAAGTTAATTATTAAAATTTATTGAGATTAAAAATGTCAGTTACCGAACAAGAAGTAAAGCGGATAGCAAAATTAGCAAAATTAAAACTGAACGAGAACGAGGTAGAAAAATTCACGAAAGATTTAAATTCGATTCTTGAATACATGAAATTATTAAACGAATTGGACACAAGTGAAGTAGAGCCTTTGCACCATCCTGTAGAAAGCGAAACAATCTTCCGTGAGGACGAGTTAAAGTCCAAATTCAGCAGGGAATTAGCGCTGAAGAACGCGCCTAAAACCGACGGTGAATTTTTCCTTGTTCCCAAGGTAATCAGAAACAAGGCAAAGTAGCAATGATATTAGGCGTAATACCAGCGCGCTACGCTTCCACAAGGCTAATGGGAAAGCCCCTTGCGGATATTGGCGGTAAGCCAATGATTCAATGGACATACGAAAGTGCAAGGAAGTCCAAACTGCTGGACAAAATATTAATTGCCGTGGACGATAAAAGAGTTTACGAAGCGGCTGAGAAATTCGGCGCATGGGTTAAAATGACCCCGTCAAATTTGTCTTCCGGCTCGGACAGAATAGCTTACGCGGTTAAAGATTTGCCTGACGTGGACATTGTGGTTAATATTCAGGGGGACGAGCCTTTTATTCCCGGAAGAATGATTGACGAAGCAATCGAACCCTTGTTGTTCGACCAATCGATCCAAGTGGCAACGCTGGCGAAAAAAATTCAAACCGTGGAAGAACTTAAAACTTCTTCAATTCCAAAAGTGGTTTTCGATTACGAGAACTTTGCTCTTTATTTTTCGAGGCATCCCATCCCCTTTATTCGAGAGTCGCGCTCCAATCTCGAGAAGATTCGCAACTACGATATTTTTAAACACATTGGAGTTTACGTTTACCGTAAGGAAATATTGCTGCGGTTTACCGAAACTCCGCCGACGGATTTGGAGCTTGCGGAAAAATTGGAACAGCTGCGCTTTCTTGAAAAAGGAATTAAAATTAAAGTTGTAATTACCGAGCAGGAAAGTATTTCAGTCGATACGCCGGAAGATTTGAAAAGAGCAAAAAAATATCTTGAAAAAATAATACGAGGCAAAAATGAACTTCGCTAAAAAATTAAACCTTGCGTTCCTGCCAACCCCGATGCAAAACGTAGAATATGGCGGCAGGAAATTTTTAATCAAGAGGGACGACTTAACGGAATTTACAATGAGCGGAAACAAAATCAGAAAATTGGAATACTTGCTTTACGAAGCCAAGAAAAAGAAAGCCGAATATGTCTTCACTTGCGGGGCGGAACAATCCAATCATTCACGCGCTACCGCAATCGCTGCCGTTAAGATAGGAATTAAACCTCGTTTGTTTTTGTGGGGACAGAATAGAATTCACCCGGAAGGCAATTTGTTCCTCGACAAATTAGCCGGCGCGGAATTTGAATTCCTTAATGTTAATCAGTACAAGAGCGTTGCGGCTCTGATGGAAAAAAGAAAAGAACAGTTCGACAAAAAAGGTAAAAAAGCGATTGTAATTCCCGAAGGCGGTTCGAACCCGGTCGGAGTATTGGGTTACGTTAATTTTGTCGACGAGCTTTTACGGCACAACCAACTTGGAAAAGCCAAAGGAATTTTAACCGCGGCGGGCAGTGGCGGAACGGCGGCGGGAATGTTAATAGGCTCCGCCTTGAGAAAATTGGATTTGAAAATTTTTGCCGTTACGGTTTTCTACGGGAAAAGACAACTTGAGGAAAAAATATTTAAAATTTTGGACGACTTTCAGAGGCGCTTTAAAACAAAAATTAACGTGAATTTAAATAACCTTGAAATAATTGAAGGTTATTCAATGGAAGGTTACAAGAACATTGCGAAAGAGAAGTTGGAAGTAATCTTGGATTTCTACCGCAACTCAGGAATTTTACTTGATCCGGCTTACACCGGCAAGGCGTTCTTTGCTTTCAAGGATTTGTTTTTAAAAGAGAAAAATCCAAATGTAATATTTTTACATTCGGGCGGAGCTTTTGGAGTTTTTGCAAAGGCAAAACAATTTTTGAAAGTTTTAAGTTAAGCTTTTATTTTTAGATTTTGGTTGAATTGTAATTGTAAAATTGGAAAATCAAGGGTAAAGAAATGGAAAAGAAAATTAGAGTGCTTGTAGCAAAAGCCGGATTAGACGGACACGACAGGGGAGCGAAAGTTGTTGCGTCGGCTTTGAGGGACGCTGGCATGGAAGTTATTTACACAGGCTTGCGCCAAACGCCCGAAACAATCGTTAACGCAGCTATTCAGGAAGACGTGGACGCAATTGGTATTAGCATTCTTTCAGGTGCGCACATGACGATATTTCCCCGGGTTCTGGAACTAATGAAAGAAAAGGAGATGAACGACGTTTTGCTTTTCGGAGGCGGAATTATTCCAGAAGACGATTTGAGAAAATTAAAGGAAATGGGCGTAGGCGAATTGTTTACACCGGGCTCTTCCACACAAGATATTGTTAAATACGTTCGTAAATGGGTGGGGGAACATCACCGTTAATTTTCTTTGAGTTAAAAAGAAAGCGACTCATTAAAGCCGCTTTCTTAATTTTAAATCTTGCTTTTTGCTAATTCCTAAAAGCTTAAAATAATTAGCCGAAATCAACCATGCCTTTCCCTTGCCCTTAATTTTCAAGGGCGTGTGTGTGGGAAATATGGGAAATTAAAATTTTAATAATTTTTTTGCTTCCTCGGCAATGTCCGGCGAAACTAAAATTCTTCCGCAGGATTCGCAAGTGTAAATTCTTCTTGTTTGTTTCAATTCAATCTGGCGCTGCGGCGGAACAATATTGTGGCAACCGCTGCAAGCCGAGCGCACAACGGTAACCACTGCTTTGCCGTTGCTTGCTTTGCGAATTCGCATGTAAACGTTGTAATCCTGTTTGCGCACTTTTTTAACAATTTCCTCGCGAATTGCCTGCAATTTTTCTTCCTCTCGCTCGTTCGATTTAATTATTTCTTTCAGAGCGCTTTCTTTTTCTTTTAATTCGTCTTCTAATTTTATTAACTGTGGTTCAAGTTCGGCTATTTCAACCTTTATTCTTTCAACCGAATCTTCAAGCTCCACATTTTCCAATTCAAGATTTTCAATTTGCTTTTCCGTGTGGTCTATTTCCTTTGTTAGCGCGTCGTATTCTTTGTTGTTCCTTACAGAAAATAATTGCGATTTGAACTTTTTCAAATTCTCCTTTAATCGAATAATTTCCTCGTCATTAAAGTTCCTTTTTTCAATTGCTGATTTTTTGTCGTCTCCTTTTTCTTCCACTTGAGTTTTAATTGAATCAATTTGACTTTTCAGCTCGTTTACCATCAAAGGTAAATCGCCTCGAAGTTCTTCCAAATCGTCAAGTTGATCGTCAATTAATTGAAGCTGATACAAAGTTATTAATCGATTTACCAATTTGATTTCTCCTTATTTTATTAAAAACTTTACTGGATTAGTGTTACCGGAGTAAGTAACAATTTCAATATTTTCATTTGTCTCTTTCAAAAATTCACTTAATCTTTTTCTAATCTTTTCAACAACGTGAATTTCCGTTTCGTAGTGACCGGCGTCGACGAGCAAAATTCTTCCCCGGGCTTCTTCGAATGTGTGATAGCTAACGTCGGCTGTAATAAAGGCGTCCGCCTCTATTGCGAGCGCTCTGTTTAGCATGTTGGAACAAGAGCCTCCGCAAACAGCCACCTTTTTAATCTTTCCCCGTTTGCCATTGCAGTAACGAATATTTTTCGAGTTAATTTTTCGGGAAACGTAATCTAAGAATTCGGCTTGTCTCATCGGCGTTGGTAAAATGCCTGTTGCGCCGGCGCCGTAATTTACGTTGGAATTTTTCAATGGGTAAACGTCGTAAGCGGGCTCTTCGTAAGGATGATTTTTTAACAAAGCTCCGATTACCTTTTTAAGATTCCATTGATTTACTAATACTTCCAAACGAATCTCTTCCGCTTGCTCGAAAGATTGCCTTGAGCCCAAGAATGGATTGGTAGATTCATTGCCTTGGAACGTACCAATTCCTTTGAGCTTAAAGCTGCATTTTTCGTAGTCGCCAATTACGCCCGCACCCGCGTCGAACAATGCTTGGGACAGTTTGTCGACGTAATCTTGCGGGACAAAAACGGTAACTTTGTATTGATTCGAATCCTGATTTAACAGAAATTCAATTTCCTTTAAGCCTAGTTTTTCCGCAAGCGTAAAACTGACGCCGTCTCTTGTGAAATCCAGATTTGTGTGAGCGGAAAAAAGAGCAATGTTGTTCCGAATTAAGGTCCGGATTAGTCGATTTTTAATCGACCGGTCAAAATTTAATTTATTAATGGCATGGAAAATTAACGGATGATGAGTAATTATCAGATTACATTTATTTTTAATTGCGCTTTGCAAAGCGGCTTCGTTCAATTCAAGCGTTAAAAATATTTTATTTACAATTTCGTTTTCCGAGCCAATCAACAATCCCACATTATCCTTTTCCCATGCCGCTCCCGCGGGAGCCCAGTTTTCAAAATATTTTAGAATGTCTCGTATCACCATAGCGTCTTAAACATAAAAAAAATGCACCCCGATTTTTGAGGTGCATTTTTTCGATATCTAATTTAGATTTTGTCTTTCGAACTTGATTCTTCGTATTTTAAGTGTAATCTTTAACTTTTTCATAATTTAATATTTAAAATTAAAAAAATATTTTTTAACAAACAAGATTCTATCTCTAATTTTTTACAATTGCATGCCTTTTAACAAGCGTTTGGCTAATGTTTGTTCCCAAATATTTCCCTTGATTAAAAAAAAATCCTGGTGCGTGTTCCGATAAGGCTATTTTACTTGATGGACTGTCTTTTAAGCAAAGTTTAATCCATACCCAAAATTTTATTAACTTTGCAAATAAATTTTTTAAGGGTAAAATGAAGAAAATATTCGTTACTTGCGGAGACGTTAACGGCATTGGTCCGGAAGTGGCTATTAAAGCTATTGTAAAATTGTTTAATCCGCGAAGGTTTGGTTTCACGTTAATAATTCCCGAAAACGTTTTTGATTTTTACCTGCGGAAATTAAAATTTAATTTGCCGGTAAAAATAATTAAGAATGTAGAAGAAATTGAACCACGCAGGCTGAATTTATTTACGCTAAAAAAAATTTCTATTCGTTGGGGTCAACAGAACGCCGGCGCGGGCAGAACCGCCTTCGAAAGCATTATTAAAGCAGTGGAATTTACAGTAGCCGACGCGAACAATTCCGCGTTGGTTACGGCGCCAATTTCCAAAAAATCTTTTGAATATGCCGGCATTAAATATTTAGGGCACACGGATTTATTGAAAAATTATTTTAGAGTGAAAAATATTGCGATGATTTTTGCATCAGGAAATTTAATGGTAACACCGGCTACTATTCACCTCCCGTTAAAAAAAATTTTTAAGTATTTGAACGTTAATTTTTTGAACGAGTTCGTTCCGTTTTTAAGAAAAGTTCTAATCACAGATTTCAACATTCCAAAGCCTAAAATAGCTTTGCTTGGGTTGAACCCGCACGCCGGAGAAGAAGGAAGACTTGGAGGCGAAGAGACTGCAATATTAAATCCTATTGTTAAAAAATTTAATTATCTTTACGGAACCTTTCCGCCCGATGCTTTCTGGGGAATGAAAAAGCAGAAAAATTTTAATTTAACAATTGGGCTTTACCACGACCAAGTTTTAATTCCATTTAAGATGCTTGCAATGAACTCTGGCGTGAATTTTACCGCGGGTTTGCCAATTGTGCGAACCTCGCCCGATCACGGAACGGCGTCCGACATCGCAGGGAAACTAATTGCCAACGAATTAAGTATGGTTAACTCAATTAAATTAGCCGTTAAAATTCTAAGCAACAGGGGAAAAAATGGCTGAACAATATTCTCTTCTCTCCGAAATTTATTCTCGCTTAATGAATAAAATAGACTACAAAGATTGGGCGGAATATATTTACGATATTGCGGTTTACGAAAATTTGGAACTTAACAATGTGCTTGAAATCGCCGGAGGCAACGGCAGCTTGGCTAAATATTTAAGTACTTTAAGCCGTTTTTACGTTTTGACGGACAGGTCAATTTCGATGCTAAAAGCTTACGATGGCGGAACGCTGCCGATTGTTTGTTGCGATATGAAGAGACTCCCGTTTGAAGCAAAATTCGATTTGATCTTTTCAACTTTCGACAGTGTGAATTACTTAATGACTGTAAAAGATTTTATTAAATTTTTGAACGAAGCGCGAGCCGTTCTTTCACGCCATGGGGTTTTAACTTTCGACGTTAGCCTCGAGCGTAACAGCTTGAAACATTTGAAATACCTTAATCGCAAAGGAAGGTACAGAGGAATTATTTACCAACAAATTAGCAAATACGATTTAGCAAAAAAAATTCACATGAACAAATTCATTTTTACTTTGCCGGACGGCAGCCGGGTGGAAGAAGTTCATAAACAGCGTATTTACAAGTTTGAAGATTATTTTGATATTTTCGAGCAGGCGGGGTTTTTTGTTTCAGATTGTTTTAATACTTTTACGTTTGAAGATGCAAGCAGTTTAAC
>JALWSN010000308.1:17659-21295 GCA_027080245.1 Ignavibacteriales bacterium
GTTTAACCGAGCGAGCGCAATTTATTCTGAAAATCAAAAATGGAAAGTAATGCTAAAATTTAAGGACGTTCATTTCAACTACGGAAATCAAAAAATTTTCGAAGGATTGAACTTCACATTGAACGCGGGCGAATTCGCTTATTTGCTTGGCAGAACGGGAATCGGTAAATCCACATTGTTTGATTTAATTTACATGAACGTCTTCCCCGCAAAAGGCGTTGTGGAATTCGAAAACTTTTCCAGTTCTTCGATTAGGCAAAAAGAAATTCCGTTGCTGCGGAGGAAAATCGGAATGGTTTTTCAGGATTTTCAATTGTTAACGGACAGGAATGTTTACTCGAACCTGGAATTTGTATTGGAGGTTACTGGCGTAAAAAAGAAAGAAATAAAGAAAAAAATTCTTAGAGCCTTGAATGAAGTGGGTCTTGCTCACAAGCAAAATAAAATGACCCGGGAGCTTTCCGGCGGCGAAAAACAGCGTTTGGCTATTGCGCGGGCAATAATAAACGAACCGAAATTAATTTTAGCGGACGAGCCGACGGGAAATCTTGATCCGCAAACTTCGGTGGAAATATTGGATTTGTTGAAAAAGGTAAATCGCAGAGGCGCCGCGGTGCTTGTCGCAACGCACGATTACGAAATAGTTAAAATGAATCCAAACGAAAAAATTTTTAAAATAGAGAACGGAAAGATTTTCCGGGTTCGCCTGAAAATTAAAAAGTCCGATTGATTTTTTCCCTTTTTCCCTCATTTCAAAAAATTTTGCAAAAAAATTAAGGAAAGCCATGAAATTATTTAAAAGAAACAATTTATTCTGGTTAATACCTTTGTTATTGGGCGCGAATTTACTAAGGTTTAATAGCGGAGAATCGAAAAACTTCGCTCAGAATTACAGAATAATATCTCCGAAAATACCGCCAAAACTTTATTTCTGTAATGAAAGAGTTCCTCTGGAAAGCTGGGACGTTCGGGAAAGGTTCGACAGAGAATTAATCATTAACACCTATTACCATTCATCTACGTTGCTTTACTTGAAGCGGGCGAATCGCTGGTTTCCCGTAATTAAAAGAATTTTAAGAAAATACGGCGTGCCGCAGGATTTCAAATACATGGCTGTGGCTGAAAGCGGTCTGGAGAATGCGGTTTCGCCAAAAGGCGCCGTAGGTTTCTGGCAATTGATGAAAGGAGCGGCTCGTAAATACGGGCTGGAAGTAAATAAAGAGGTTGACGAGCGTTACGACGTCGTTAAGTCCACTATCGCGGCATGTAAGTTTTTGAAGGACGCCAGGAGAAAATACGGGAGTTGGACGATGGCAGCTGCGGCTTACAACATGGGCACGAATGGAATTGACGAACAAATAAAAAGGCAGAAGTCCCATTATTATTACAACTTGTTGCTCAACGAAGAAACAAGCAGGTTTGTGTTTAGGATTTTAGCCATTAAGCAAGTGCTGGAACATCCCAAAAAATTTGGATTCGATCTTAAGAAGTCCGACTTGTACAAACCTCTGAGATATTTTGCGGTAAAGATTCGACGACCGGTGAAACAATGGGCGGATTTTGCGAAAAGGTTTGGAATTAATTACAAAATCCTTAAACTTTACAATCCGTGGTTAAGGCAGAGCTATTTGAAAAACCGAAGAAGGAAAGCTTATTTTATTAAAATTCCGGTAAAAGGTACAATTAGGGTAATAAGGGAAAGATGAAATTATTAAATTGTTCTTGTTACATCTGTCCAAATAAATTGAATCGCAATGCATTTTGGACAGAAGCGCTTTCTTAAATATTTTTTTACAATAACCCACCTCAATCCAAACCCCTAAGGGATTTACGTAATGAAATACTTTCACCAATGCTAATAGTGATGGGGTGGGGAGCGCGAAAGTTTCGCCAGGAGAAAAATTAGTTTCTAAACGCCAATTACTTACCACTTAAGACTTGTTCCTTAAGACTTTTCCACAACACCACCGGAGCGCCGACTCCGAAGGAGTCGAATGTTTGTAGAAAAAAATAATTAAAAAAACGATGCCGAAGGTATCGAAGTAATGAATTTAATTGTCCAAAGTGAAAAAACAGAACAAGAGTGCATTCCTCTTACAATAGAATAATTTCATTAACAAATGGCTTTGGCTAAAATTGCCGTCGGTTTCTTAAATTTGTCAAATCCTTAGTACTTGTGCAACAGACTCTGAAGCTGACGGTAATATTGACTGAACTCAACGGCAATTTTGAATGAATAATGTTTTTTGGGTTGGGGAAACCGTTAAAACGGTTTTGGGGTGTACTAAGGGCGTTGTCTAGTTCCCCACGGATAAAATCCGTGGATTAACGGTAACTTATCTTTTAACCAACTTCCTAAATCGTGAAGAATTTAGACCATCCATTCATCCATGCAACCATTCCAACATCCAGAATAACCGTGCGCGTCCCACAGAAAATGTAGAGTATGCTGAGAATCCGTGCAGCTCAACAAACTTACTACTTAAGATTTATTCCTTAAGACTTCAAAACAACTCCACCCCGGGCCTCCTCTTGAAAAGAGGAGGGTGAACTTCAAGAGGAGCGGGAATTTAAAAGCACCCTTCTCTTAGTAAGAAAAGGGGATTGGGGGTAGAGTTCTTTGAAAAACAAACATATCTCTCAAAAACAAAATCAAATTACAATGCATTTTAGACAGAAGTGTTTTTTGTGAACAAAGGAAAATTTTTTAGCGGAATAAAAAATATTTTCTTAACTTTTGAAGCTTAAATTGAAATATTTTCTGACTTCGGAAACGGAGGGGTGGCAGAGTGGTTGAATGCACCGGTCTTGAAAACCGGCGTGTCTTTACGGGCACCGGGGGTTCGAATCCCTCCCCCTCCGCAAGTTTTAAGAATGTTGAAAATTAGCGGAGTTCGTCTTTGTTGCCTTCCAAAAAATCCCCATTTTCAAATTTTCTTAATATGATTAGTTGATTTATGTTCAAAATAAATTGAATCGCAACGCATTTTGGACTGAAGCGCTAATAATTGTTTTTCCAATCATTAACAGTTAAATTTGTTTGAAATTAGGGAGCGAATTAAATATATTTCGAAACTGTATTAAAAAATTGCGGGAATTAAAATGACAAAAGCTGACATTGTCGATAAAGTTGCGCGCGGAACCGGTTTAACGAAACTGGAGACGGAGGCGATTATTGAAGGGTTTCTAAATACCGTAATTCAAGCCTTAAAGGAAGGCAACAGAATTGAAATACGCGGATTTGGCAGTTACAAGGTAAAAAAGAAAAACGCCCGGATGGCGCGTAACCCACGAACCGGTGAGCAAGTGGAAGTAGAAGAACATTATGTGCCGGTATTTAAATTTTCTCGCGATTTCAAGAAGGCGGTCGATAGGGGAATGAAAGAATTAAACTCGGGTGAATGACTATGAGCAAAGAAAAAATAAAATGCCCGAATTGCGGGCAGGAAAATCCGGCGGAAGCAAATTTTTGCAGCAATTGCGGAACAAAATTAAATCCTGACGCGGTAGGTACGAAATCCCGGCAATTAAATTCAAATCAAATTTACGGAATTGTAGCGGGATTAATTATTGTTGCGGCTGTTATTTTGTACTTCAGCGGAGTGTTCGAAAACCCAAGCGCGCCGGCGGTAAGTC
>JALWSN010000309.1 GCA_027080245.1 Ignavibacteriales bacterium
CAGTTTTAACACTTACTTCAATTTTACCGGCCGGGGAAAATTTGTAAGCGTGTTTAATAATGTTCGTACAAGCCTCGTCGACGGCTAAAATAATCTTGTTAACGTCTTCGGAATCGAAGCCGGCATTTTCCGCCGCCTTTTTAACAAAGCTTCTTACGCGTTCAAGGTTTTCAGTTCTGCTGAGAATCTTCAGCGATTCGTTTATTTTAATTTTTGAATTCAAGCTTGCTCCGAGTTAAATTTCCGAACGGCTTCGTCGAGAGTTTCAAAAAAATCGTAAAGCACGGGAAAGCCAAGTAAATTAAAGATGTTGTAGACTTCGCTTTTAAGGCAGCAAAATTTAATGTCGCCTTTGTTCTCTCTCATAGTTTCCACGTAAGCCATAAAAACGCCAAGCCCCGCCGAACTGATGTAATTCAGATGTTCGAAGTTTACAACCACTTTGAATTTTTTTTCATTAATCAATTCATCGAAAGCCGCTTCCAGCGCTGGCGCGGTGTGAGCATCCAGGTACCCGCTTAATTCGATTACGTTAACTTGATTTACTTCTCCTTTTTTTACGGTGAACTCCGCCATTAGTTCTCCTTGTTGTTTGTTAAATTTTTATTTCCCGTCCACTTAATTAAAAGCAGAGTAATGTCGTCGTGCTGCTGTCGTTCTTTGGAAAAAAGACTGACCTCTTTCATTACGATGTTTAAAATTTCATTAAGATTCTTATTTGCGTTCTGCAAAAGGGTTCTTTTTAATCTTTCCAATCCAAACATCTCCGAATATTTGTTTTGCGCCTCCGTCACGCCGTCGGTAAACAAAATCACAAAATCTCCTTCGTTTAATTGAATTTCCTTTTCTTCGAGTGTTTGTTCGAACTTACCGCCTGCGCTTAATCCCACTCCAATTCCGTCGGGCAAATATTCGTCGATTGAAGAATCAGTTAGACGAAGTAATTCCGTATGCCCCGCTCTCGCAAATTTAAATTTACCGCTGTAAACATTAAGGATTCCAAAGGTGATTGTCACGAACTCCTTTGCCGGCAGGCTTTTTGTAAGAATCTTGTTCGCTTTGATTAAAGCTTCAGCAGGATTTAGCTTTCTCGACAAGAGGGTCTCGAATATTCCCTTTAGTTCAGCCATTACAAACGCCGCAGAAATTCCCTTGCCCGAAACGTCTGCAATAATGAAGGCAATGTTTTCTTCGTCCGGCCGAAAGAAATCGAAGTAATCGCCGCCAACTTCGAAAGCCGGAACAAAGATTGTCGAAATCTCGAGGTTGTTTAATTTTGGCGGCTCGGAAGGAATTATTTTGTATTGAATTTCCCGGGCAATGTCCAGCTCCTTTTCAAGTCTTTCCTTTTCAATAGATTCCTTAATTAACATAGAATTTTCCAGAGCTACCGCCGCATAGTAAGCAAAAGCGCCAAGGGTTTTCAAATCGTCTTCGTCGTAAACAGACTTCTTAAAATTACCGGCAAACAAAAACCCGCTAACAACGCCGTGGATTTTTAAGGGAGCTATTGTAATCGAATCGAATTTTAATGTGCGGTAGGAGTCCAATAGTTTTATTTTTACTTCCTGACTTGCAACTACCGTTACGTCCTGAACTTCCTGTAATTGTTGACCTAATGCTTTAGTAACCTTCTCTGCTTCAATAGCGCCAATGTTTTCCGCCGCTTTAATTTTTAATTCCTCAGGTTCCTTAATCGCCAGCCAAGCCACATCCGATTCGCTAACCTTAATTGTTAATTTTGTAATCGATTCAACTAACTCATCGAAATCAAAAACTTGGGAAACAAGCTTGCTAATGTCTGTCAAGGAAGCCACCTCTTCGGCTTTCCTGTCGAAAGCGGCGGCGGTTGGCAAATGGAAAAGCGTTGTAAAAAAGACAATGCTGAAATTTATTATTCCGTAAAGCATTAAAAGATTAAACAAAGCGTGCAGCCCCGGCGAAAAGCTTACAATAATTACGCTCGCCGTTTTCGAGACCGAGGAAAGAACCGTCGGTGAAGTTAATGAAAGATTCAGTGAAAAAATCACTATTAGCATTACCGACAAAATGAGTAGCGTAATTTTTTGCTTTTTGGAGAGGAAAGCAATCCAGGCAACTCGTATCGAATTTAACGCGAATAAAATAACGTCTACTACGTATAAAGCCGACTTCAGCGAAGCCAAGGAGGAATTTTCGGGAATTACTCCGTAAGCGATAAACGTAACTGCAAGAAAGCCTGCCATTACATTAAAATAGAAATTCAAGTCCTTTTTCTGCCTTAAAAAATAAAGAGTTCTGAAAACCGCAAAAATGAAAACTCCGACTCCAATTACCAAAGCGTTCAAAAGTATTAAAAATAAAGGTGTAAAAAAACCTTGTAGTCCGTAAACGCTAAAATACCTTGCGTTTAGCAGGTTGAGCAATGTAAAAACAAAAAAGACGGAAGCGGCTAACACTCCTACATTAATAACCAAACCCAACGGTTCGTTTTTTTTGGTTTTCAATTTATCTTCGGCGTAAAGAATCCAGAGAATAATCACTACAAATGTTAAAATCTCCGAAAACCCTGCCGTTATTGAGCTTACCGAGGGTCTAATCATCCTGAACAAGAAAAGAAACGCCGAAACTATTGCGGCGTTTCTTAACTTGACGGAAGAATCCTGATTGTAAAAATATTCCAGCATTATTTGCTTTTCCTTTTAAGCTCTGCCTTCTTTTTAACAATTTCCTTTTTAATCATTTGTTTAATAAACTTTCGCATCGATTTATTATTGCTTTCGTCAAAGAAATCCGTGTCGTCTTCGAACATTCTAAACGCCGAATCGAGTTGTTCAAATTCGGAAAGCGAATCCAAATTGGATAGGAACGGAGCAATCAAACCGCTTAAAGCAGCCGGGTTAAAATTTATTTTTACGTTTACCGTTGAGTCGGGCAGCTCTTTTTTAACCGTAAGAGAAATATTTCCAGAAGCAGTGTCCGCCGAAAAATTAATGCGCACCTTTTCGTTTCCTCCGTCTTTATTTACGTTCATCGTAAAGAGATTAACAAGTTTTTCTTCTTCGTTTCTTTTGCCTCCGCCAATTTCAACGATCACTCTCGCCGAATCTTTTTTAACGGAAATACGGGGGATGCTAAAATTCCTCCCATTAAAATTAACTGGCGTCCATTTTTTAATAATTCTTTGCGTAATATTGGCAATGTTATTTTGCAGCGAATCCGGCGCGAAAATTTTCACCGTTGTTCCGTTGGATTTTAAGGTAAGCGTGGTATCGGGCGAAATCAAAATAAAATTTTCACCCATTTTGTTTAACAAATTCCTACGAATTGAAACAAGCTGCCCGGGCGTCAGGTTTTTCTTAAGCGCCCAAAATAAACTCTTGTCCGGCTTCTTTTCTACGCTTGCCTTAAAGCTCTCCAAATCGTAATTCAACGCCGCTCTGAGCCTGTTTAAATTCGAGTTGACGGCTACGGAATTTCTTTTGTTCAAATAAACATTTTCGTAAATTTTGTTCCGGTAGGAAAACAAAATCGAATCCAGCTTTGCTTGCTGGTCGTCTTTTAATTTTAAGTCCTTAACGAACTTGTTGTATCTTGAATTATTAACTGGTTTGCTTTTTTTGAACAGCAATTCAAAAATAGATTTTCCGGAAACGTCCGACTTTACGCTAATAAATTTATTTTTGCTTTTGTTCAAAGGAAGTTCGCCCGTTTGAGCGAAATCAAATACCTCTTCCTTGTTGATTTGCGTAGAATAAAATAATGGTCTAAGAGTTTTCGTGTAAAATTCTACGATGTTTTTTCCGCCTTTGTTGATGAATTCTTTTACGTCGGACGGATAACGCCCAAATTCAACGGCGAGAAAAATAGTTACAATAATTAAAGAAGCCACAAAAATTATTTTTTTCTTGCCTTCGCTTTTAGAGTTCATTTTAGTACCCCAATTCTTTTTGTAAAGGTTCAAGAATTATTTTTAAGCTTTCGCGCCCCCGGAAAATCCGCGACTTAATTGTACCTACTTCGCATTCCAGTTTTAAGGCAATCTCTTTGTAGCTAAGCCCTTCGATGTCCCGTAAAAGAAGGGGTATCCTCAACTTCTCGGGCAGTTTGTCAATTGCCTTGCGAACGATTCCTGGCACGTCCATGTTTTCGGCTCGCATTCGCGCGCTGTAGTGGTGATAGTCTTCGTCCAGCACTGTAAAAATGCTGCGGACTTTTTTCTTGCGCAAATAATCGCGGCACTTGTTAATTGTAACTCTGTAAAGCCATGTGGAAAATTTCGATTCGAACCTGAAATTTAAGAGATTGTTGAACGCGCTAATAAACACGTCCTGAATAATGTCGTCAACATAATCCACATCGCCTAAAGTTAAATAAATCAAGTTCCTCACCTTGTCCTTGTGTTTTAATACCAATTCCTTAAAAGCGGCTTGCTTGCCTTTCTGAAATTCCTTAATCAATTTAAAATCTTCGTCCACTTGCCGCTTGTTTTTGTTAGGAATATCTGTTTCGTTTGGTTTTTTAGACGATGCTTGGATTGCTTTGTTCCTTTATTTTATTTCTTGAAAAATTTTTTCAACGAATTAAAGCTTTTTTGTAAACTATTTGGCTTCCCTAAATTCAAGTCCGCTTAACCTCATCCTCAACCTTAACCTTGACTTTAGCCTTAAACCCTTTACAATTCAATTAAATTAACATATTTAAAAATAAAATTCCCAATTACTTTTTTTTTAATATTAGATTCAATAATTTAGTCATTATTTAAAAATTTTACATTTAAAACTTATTCTTACTTGAAACGTTTAATTAAGCAAAGATAAATTTTAATTAATTCAGAGGTAACAATGAAAATCAAAACAAGCGAAAAATATTCGGCGGTAATTATTGAATTAAAAGGAAACGTAATGGGCGGGGAAGATTCCCAGAAATTCAGTGAACTGCTGCACAAACTTTTAGACGAGGGCAAAAAGAACGTAATAATAGATCTTTCGAAAGTTAAATTCATGAACAGTTCCGGGCTTGGAATGCTGATAAGCGGCTACACAACAATTAAAAACGGCGGCGGCAAATTTGTTTTAGCCGGAGCGACGGAAAAAATAAACAGCCTTCTGGTTATTACCAAACTTATTACAATCTTCGAAAATTACGACAACGTTGAAGAAGCGCTAAAAACTTTTAACAAATAATTCTTCACCCGCTCTTTTTAAAGGAGCGAAAATTTTTCCGCGGGGTAATTATGAGCGTAACATTATTGGTCGGTAGCCAATGGGGCGACGAAGGTAAAGGGAAAGTGGTGGACTTGTTGTGTAAGGACTACGACGTTGTCGCCCGCTACCAAGGAGGCGCAAACGCCGGACACACAATTCAAATTGGCGAAAACAAATTCATTCTTCATTTAATTCCGTCGGGGATTTTAAGGGAAGGCGTTAAGTGCGTGATTGGCAACGGAGTAGTAATAGACCCCTACGCTCTTGCAGACGAAATTAAATTTCTCGAGGAAAACGGTTTTTCGGTTAAAGACAGATTGCTGATAAGCAAACACGCTCATTTAATTCTCCCCTATCACAAAGCTTTGGATTCAATTTCCGAAAGCGGCGAAAACAAAATAGGAACAACGGGCAGAGGAATCGGACCGTGCTACGTGGACAAAAGCGCGCGGAGAGGCATTCGAGTAAGCGACATTTTTGACGACGAGGAATTCCTGGCAAAAATTAAATTAAACCTCAAAGAAAAAAACTTTCTTCTAACCAATCTTTACAAACACGAGGGATTCTCCGCGCAAAGTATTTTTGAAGAATACTCAAAATTTAAAGCACTTTTCGCGCAATACGTAGC
>JALWSN010000310.1 GCA_027080245.1 Ignavibacteriales bacterium
CGGCAAAACGGCTACTTTCATGCCCAAGCCAATCGGCGTGGACAACGGAAGCGGAATGCACGTTCATGTGAGCCTCTGGAAAAGAAACAAGCCTACCTTTGCCGGCAAAGAATACGCCGGCTTAAGCAAAACAGCTCTTTATTTTATAGGGGGCATTTTAAAACACGCGCCGTCTTTATTGGCTTTTACAAATCCAACAATAAATTCTTACAGAAGATTAATTCCCGGTTTCGAAGCTCCCGTAAATCTTGTTTATTCGAAAAGGAACAGAAGCGCGGCTATCAGAATACCGATGTACTCGTCTAATCCCCAAACCAAAAGACTTGAATTCCGCTGCCCTGATCCTACCGCTAATCCTTACCTTGCGTTCTCTGCAATTTTGTTGGCTGGCTTGGACGGAGTGGAAAATAAAATTGAACCTGGAAACCCGTTGGACAAAAATATTTACCACTTGTCGGAGGAAGAGTTGAAGAGAATTCCGTCAACTCCGGGCAGTCTTGCAGAATCGTTAAAAGCGCTGGAAAAGGATCACGAATATTTATTGAAGGGCGGAGTTTTTACGGAAGATTTTATTCGGACATGGATTGATTACAAAACTAACGAAGAAATTAAGCCAATGGCTACAAAGCCTCATCCCTTTGAGTTCGACCTCTACTACGATGCGTAACCGCTTTTTGCGATACGTCATTAATTAACAAGAACCCCCGCAAATGCGGGGGTATTTTAATTCATCTCTTCGAAAGCCCAATATTATTGGGGCGTTGCGCTGCCTGCGATGTTCTTGCTTCGCTCAACCGATTGCAACGCAAGGTAGCGGTCACCGAACTTTTCGATGTTTTCCATTTCCGTGTCGTATTGATCGAAATGCCTTTCTTCGTCGGCAACCAAATCTTCAAACAATTTTTTAGAAACCGAATCCGCGTTTGCGGAGCATTCGTTCGCCCAATTATTGTAGTCTCTTGCGCTTTCTTGTTCCATTTGAGCCGCTAATTTCAGCATTTCCTTAACATCGTGAATTTTATTTACTTCTTGAGAAGCTTTCATTTCGACTTCGCCCTTTAAGAATAAAATTCTTTCTGCGAGTCTTTCGATGTGCATCATTTCTTCGATTGCGGTCCGGCGGAACAATCCTGCTAATAAATCGAACCCTTGGTCGTCGCAATGGAAATGGAAATACATGTATTGATGCACCGCGGAAAGTTCGTCCGCAACGGCTTTGTTTAACAGTTCAATACTTTTTTCGTGCATGGCGTTCCTCTTATTTTATTGTTTTTCTTCCCAAATTCGTATAAGTGTAACAATATTTTTAACCGAAGCTTCCATATCTTGCACGGCAACGTATTCAGTTACGGCGTGGAAGTTATGTCCGCCAGCAAACAGGTTTGGCGTGGGCAGCCCCATGTAGCTGAGCCGGCTTCCGTCTGTGCCGCCGCGAATTGCCGATTGAATTGGTTTAATGCCGAGGCGTTGCAAAGCTTCTATTGCGTATTGTTCCACTTGAGGATGTTGGTTTAAAATATTTTTCATATTGCGGTATTGTTCAATTACTTCGAATTCAAAAGACGAGCCGGGAAAATCTGCCACGGCTTTTTCGCAAAGTTCTTTCAATAAGTTTTCGTATTCCGTAAGTTTTTCGTCGATGAAGTCGCGAATAATAAATTTAACAATTGTTTCTTCTTCATTTCCGTTAACGGAGACGGGGTGAACGTAGCCTTTGCGTCCTTCTGTGGTCTCAGGCGAAAGTTTGTCCTTAGGTAAAAGTTCCAGGAAGCGGGCGGCTACTTTCATTGAGTTAACTAATTTGCCTTTAGCGTAGCCGGGATGAACGTTCTTGCCGAGGAACTTAATGTTAACGGCGTCGGCACTAAAAGTTTCCGTTTCCACTTCGCCCCTTGTGCCGCCATCAATTGTGTAAGCGTATTTCGCGCCGAATTTTTCAACGTCAAATTTGTCCGCGCCGCGTCCCACTTCTTCGTCGGGCGTAAATCCTATTTTAATTGTTCCGTGTTTAATTTCAGGATGCGCGACAAGGTAATTCAATGCATCCATTATTTCTGCAATGCCTGCTTTGTCGTCCGCGCCTAAAAGCGTTGTTCCGTCGGTGTGAATTATGTCGAACCCAATCATGTCTTTTAGTTCAGGATTGTTGTCAAATGCTATTACTTTGCCGTTGGGGAGGGTAATGTCTCCGCCTTGGTAGTTCTTTAAAATTTGCGGATTTACGTTTGCTCCGGAAACCGCTGGCGAAGTATCGAGATGAGCAATAAAACCAATTGTGGGAACATCCTTGTCTGTATTTGACGGCAAAGTAGCCATTACGTATCCGTTCTCGTCCATCTCGGCGTCCTTCAAGCCTAATTCTTTTAACTCTTTCACCAGTTCTTCGCCTAAAATTTTTTGCTTTTCCGTGCTTGGGGTAGTCGTTGATTCCTCGTCCGATTGTGTGTCGAACTTTACATATTTCAAAAATCTGTCTGTTACGGTAAACTGGTAATTCTCGTCGAACATTTTTAGCCTCTTGTGAATTTTGGTTTAATAAATAGTTATTTTAGATTTAATAACATTGAAAATAAAAAAAATTTTAATTTTAACCAATTAAATATCGAGGAGCAAATGAACGTTGTTGAAATAATTAAGAAAAAAAGGGACGGAGGAGCTTTAACAGCCGAGGAGATTGAATTTTTAATTGATTCTTACGTAGCAAAAAAAATTCCCGATTACCAATTTTCAGCCTTTTTAATGGCGGGATTTTTGCGCGGGTTTAATAAACAAGAGACTTCAGCCCTTACAAAATCAATGCTTTACAGCGGTAAGGTTCTTGATCTGTCTGAAATTAAAGGGGCAAAAATAGACAAACATTCAACGGGCGGAGTTGGCGACAAAACTTCACTTATTCTTGCGCCCATAGCTGCTGCGGCGGGAATAGTTGTGCCGATGATCTCAGGCAGAGGATTAGGGCACACTGGCGGAACGCTCGACAAGCTTGAATCCATTCCCGGCTTCTCCACCAATTTGAATATTCGCGCGCTCAAGCGTGTATTATTAAAAAACGGAGTTGTAATGATCGGGCAAACTAAAGAAATAGCCCCGGCGGACAAATTGATTTACGCTTTAAGAGACGTAACGGCAACAGTGGAATCCATTCCGTTGATTACCGCAAGCATAATGAGCAAGAAGTTAGCGGAAGGAATAGACGGACTGACGTTGGATGTTAAAACCGGTAGCGGCGCGTTCATGAAATCGCTTACAGACGCGAAATTATTGGCCGAATCGTTAATCAACACCGCGAAAGCCTTTAATAAAAGGGCAATCGCATTCATTACGGATATGAACCAGCCTCTTGGAAATTACATTGGCAATTGGCTTGAAGTGGTTGAATCGGTTAAAGCTTTACGCGGGGAAATAAAAAACGATTTAACGGAACTTTCAAATACATTAGCCGGAGCAATGATTTTTTTAGGTAAGAAAGCAAAAACTCTGGACGACGGTATTCGCAAAGCAGAACAAATAATTAAAAGCGGCGAAGCTTATGAAAGATTTTTAAAGATGGTTAAATTGCAAGGCGGCGAAGTTAGCTTCATTGAAAATCTTGACAAATACCCTAAGGCAAGATTTAGCGCTAAAGTTCTTTCGGGCTCTCAAGGTTACATTAAGGCAATGGACACAACCGAAATTGGTTTAACCGCAGTTGAGCTTGGCGCGGGAAGATTAACTAAGGAAGACAGTATTGATCCAAAAGCCGGTATCATCGTCCATAAGAAAATGGGTGACTTTGTGAACCGAGGGGATTTAATTGCCGAGATTTTTACCGACAAAAAAATCGCTCTGAAGAAAGCTAAGGAAAGGTTGTTAAATGCAATTGAATTTTCTAATTCAAAAAAAAGAAAACCGAAATTAATTAAACAAATAATTCAATAGGAGGAATAAATGCTGTTTATTTTATTAGTAATTGTGGGAGCAATAACCCTGTTTGTGGGCGTGAGGTTTAAGAAAGTCGGGCGTAAGCATGAATTTGCCATTACGTCGGCGGTAGCTTTGCTTGCTTTTGTTTTTGCCTTCACGCAAACAATAACCGTGATTCCCGCCGGCTCAGTTGGGGTTGTGGACTTTCTGGGAATGGTAAGCTCCACAACTTTGAAACCGGGCGTTAATATTGTTAATCCAATGGCCCGGGTAATTAAGTTTTCAATCAAAACGCAGGAAGAAAAAGAAATAATGAAAGTGCCTTCCGAGGAAGGCTTGACAGTTGCTTTACAAATTGAATCCCGACAAGGCTAATTTAATTTACAAAACCGTGGGACCGAATTACAGGGACATTATTTTAATTCCGCAGTTCCGGTCGGTAGTGCGCGGCGTTACAGCCAAGTATCAGGCAAAGGCGCTTTACACGGCTTCGCGCGAAAAGCTTGCAAGCGAAATAGTAAACGAGTTGGAATCGATAGTGGGACCGCGAGGCATTATTGTAGAAGCCGCGCCGTTGCGTCAGATTGTTCTACCAGCTAAACTTACCGAAGCCATTGAGGAAAAATTAAAAGCCGAGCAAGAAAGCCAGAGAATGGTGTTTGTGTTAAACAAAGAAAAGCAAGAAGCGGAGCGCAAGAGAATTGAAGCAAAGGGAATTGCGGATTTTCAAAGGATTGTTTCCGAAGGAATTAATGAACAACTTTTGAAGTGGAAAGGAATTGAAGCTACGGAAAAATTAGCCGATTCAAAAAACGCTAAAATTGTAATAATCGGTTCGGGCAAAAGCGGATTGCCCATTATTTTAGGGGGCGATTCAAAGTAAGAAGCCTGAAAGCCAATAAAATAAGGACGTTTGGAAGGGGCAAATTTGCCCCTTTGTTCTTTACAAAGCTAAAGTAATTTGATTAAAGTTTCTTTTTATTGTAGTTTAATTTATTTGAAAGTTGATTTGTTTTTCCGGTAAGATGAAAGCCTGTTAATTTTACTTGAGCAGAAAATATTTTTTAAGTAAGCCTTTGGGCGCATTGCCGCGGGGTAAAAGTATTTTCAAACAATTCGGGGAATTGAATGAGAGAAAAATTGAATTACGATTCAATAAAAGAAACGTTAAAAACTTTACGTCTCTACACAAACACCGTTAGTGCTTACAAGGCAAAGCATTTACCTCACGAAAAAAATTGGGAAGAGTACGCTTTCAGGCTTTATTCTAAGGGGCTTACTTCCACCCCGGTTTTTGTAACCAATGAAAATAAAGGGGAATGGCTGGATTTTAATTTCAATTTTATTGAAAGCGTTTTTGAAATAGTAACCTCAAAAGAAACTTTTACCGTTGAATTAAAAGGACAAAGTTTGTTGGAATTTTTAGAACAAACAAACGGCTTCTTAAAAACTTTGGGGTTGCCTCTAATTGAAGAGGAAAAGGATGCGGAAAAAATCAATCCTCTTGAATTTAGAAAAGAACTGTTGGAAAATTTTCAGGAAGCATTAAGGAACGCTTATTCCGCTTTGTTAAAATTAAAGAGTGGAATTTTGGAAGAGACAAGTTCAATTAATTTTTGGCCTCATCATTTCGACCTTTCAATGCTTTATTTTACCGGGAAAATTATTGAAGGAACCGACACGGCGGATTGGAGCGCTTCGAGGGAGCAGATTAATTTCGGATTTTCCATGGGAGACGAGGAAATTCAAGCGCCTTATTTTTACGTTACCGCTTACCCTTTTCCTAAAGCGGCGTTAGAAAGGGCTTTAACTAAAGGAGCTTTTTGGCATAATGAAAATTGGTTTGGCGCAGTTCTAAAATACGGAGACACGCTTGAGTTGTCGTTTATTTTTGAATTTTTCAAACA
>JALWSN010000311.1 GCA_027080245.1 Ignavibacteriales bacterium
GTCCGGTCCTGTTATTTTCAAAAGTTTTTCGAAAATCTTTAGGGCTTTGCGCGGATGAGAAAACTGGTTCAGAACGCCAAGATTGTAATAAGCGCGCGCGTCCGTTGAATCCATTTTAATTATTTTGTTGAACACAATTTCCGCAGAATCGACGTTGTGGCTAATAGAATAAACGTTGCCGAGCAAATGAAAGTACTCGATGTTTGTCGAATCCAAACGAAGAGCGGCTTTTGCGTTTTCCAAGGCCGGCAGCAATTTGTTCATCTTTAAGTAAGCTTTGCCAAGGGAATAGTAAATGCCGGCTGTAGTGTCGAACCTCAAGGCTTTTTTGTAATCATTAACGGCTTGTTTCAGATTTCCTTTCAGCTCCTGCGCGTTTCCGTCAATAAAAAATTTCATTGCCAGTTCGTTCATCTTGCGTGGCTTTTTATGGCTTTCGTTTTGTTTTATTTCCTCTTTGCTCGAAGAACAGCCCCAGAACAATGGAATTAAAATAGCCGCAATTAAGAAGGGATTTTTATTTTTCATTTTGTCACTCGTCTTTTTAATTGAATAGTGATTTTTTTGAACGGAAATTCAATTTTAGTTCAAATTTTTGTTTAAAGATATTTAAAATAACGAGAAAAGAACTAAATTGCTTTTTAAAAAGCGCCGGCGCAAATTCTAATAGGTGTTTTCTTCCTCGAAAGTTCCCAGAATGTTCAAATAACTGACGTAACGCTTTTTGTCTATTTTACCCAACTCCACGGCTTTTACCACGGCACAGCCGGGTTCGTGGTAGTGAGTGCAGGAATTAAATTTGCAATCGTGAATGAACGGTTTGAATTCCACGAACATATGTCCCAAATCCTCTTTACGCAATCCGTACGGTTCAATTTCCCTAATTCCCGGAGTGTCCACTACCCATGTGGTTTCGTTAATTTTTACCATACTAACGGTTACGGTTGTGTGCCTTCCTTTCTTAGAGTAATCGCTGATCTCGCCAACCTTCAAATTCAAATCCGGGAAAAGCGCGTTTAACAACGAGGACTTACCTACGCCGCTTGCGCCCCAAAAGGCTGTGGTTTTTCCTCCGAGAGCGGTTTCTAATTCCTTTAATCCCCTTTTTCGAACGGCGCTTGTTTCAAAAACTTCGTAACCAAGTTGGGAATAAAGTTCGCGCCACTGGCTTCTTTCGTCGTTCGAATCCAAGTCGATTTTATTAATTACAATTTTAGCCGTAATTTCCGAACTCTCGGAAGCCACCAGTATTCTATCGAGTAAACGGTTGTTAAATTTCGGATTCAAAACGCTCGTAACTATCACGAGCTGGTCCAAATTTGCGGCAACAATTTGCTCGAGCCTTTCCCCACGGAAGCTTGCCCCTTTCTTTCTGGGCGCTTTGCGCGAAAGGTAATTCTTCCGCGGTAAAACCTCCTCGATTACGCCCGTTCTTTCATCAGCTAACCTAATTCGAACCCTGTCCCCCACAGCCACGGGATCGAGGAGAAATAATTTGTCTTTTTTAAATTGTAATTCTTTTTTTACTCGCCCTCTTAAAGTGCAAATGATTAATTTATTTTCGTCCGTCAGCGTGTAAATGTTCTTACTTTCAATTCTAACTACTTTAGCTTCGATGCCGTTTCCTCCGGGAAATTGTAAATTTCAAAAAAAAGCAATTCGAATTTAAGACCCTTTTTAATTTTATTCAATTGGGAAAACTCTTGAAGTTGGTTTAAACAGCCTCGAACAGAAACGCCCCTTCCCTAAAAATCCGCTTGAACTAAACTTAGCCAGAGCTTTGCGGGTAAGAAGGCGTTTAGCCATTTGCCTAAAATAACCGCCGTTTTTTAATAACCGTATTTAATTGTAAAAATAAAATCGCTTTTCTTCAGGCTCTGGTAAACTCTGGAAACATTGTAACCGTAGTTGTCGGCGTAGTTCTGCCACGAGCCGCGAACGTAGGCAAAGTCCAGCTCAACATTGTTCGAAGCCTTAAAACCCGCGCCTAAAGTGTAGTAAATTCTGTCGTAACTTTTGGGGTCGGATTTGTAAGGGGCTTTTCTGAAAATGTAGCCCGCCCGGATTGCAATCGGGAAGCGAGGCAATTTGAACTCGCCGCCGAATGAATAATTAAAAGCGCTGCGAAAAAGATTTTTAATATCGTCGTTGTTCTGGCTCATTAAATTAGGCTGCAAGCCTCCGCTAAATTCCATTTGGGTGTAATCAATAAAAGCTGCGTCGGCTGCAAGCGTTAATCCTCTCATCGAAACAGAAGCTCCGCCGGAGAAAACAAATGGCGTGGTAATGTCGTACTCTATTGTCGATTTCAACGGCGGGTCAATCGAGAAGGAATAATCCTTGAACAAACTTTCTCCGTAAACAGTGTAAGTCTCCTTAACGGTGTATTTTGTAGGAAATTGAACTGCGGCTCCAAGGTTGAACATTCTTAATTTGTAAAGAAATCCAAGTTTAAGGTTCCAGCCTGTTAAATCCCAATTAATAATGTCGTTTAAGTAAAAGCTCTGGAAATCTCTTGTTCGAGGGTCGGTGGAATCGAGCAAAAGGCTTTGCGGGTAAACATCCTTTGTGTCCTCCTCGTAGTAATTCCGTTTGCTTTTGTAGGAACCGGAAATCAAATTCAGCGTTGCGCCAAAGAAAACATTTTTTGCAATTTCAATTGCGCCGGCGAACGCCCAAGCGTTCGTTCCGCCTTCGTTAATTAAATTGCCGTGCTGCCTTAGATTTCCGTAGATTAAAGTTTCGTCCTTAAGGTAATTGCCGTTGGAATCGTACGTCGGATAGCTCAATCCAAGATTGTAAGCAATGTCGTCGTTGTTGGCGGTTAACTCTTGAATCATTGAAGTATTGCCCGAATTAAATCCGTCGAAGTTGTAAGCTGAATTAAAATTGCTCAGTCGATTGTAGCCCATTGCAATTACAAAGCTGCCGCGAGCTACAGGAAAGGGGTAAGCAAAACCAATGTGGTTTAAGTTAGTTTTGTTAAGATTAAAATCGGTTTGATTTCCGAACAAAGTGGAATTTGCGTTAAATGAATCGTAATTAAAGCCGCCCTGAAGCTGGGCGTTCTGCATTAAACCAAGCCCTGCGGGATTAAAATAAACCGAAGAATAATCTCCGCCGACTGCAATAAAGCTGTTGCCCATTCCCAAAGTTCGCGCGCTTTGCCCGAAACTTAATCTCGAAAGTCTCAGAGCGTCGTTGAAATCCTGCCCCGGACTAATCGTTGCAAAAAATATTATTGTTAAAACAGAAAGAATTACTTGCTTTTTCATTTACGACTCCATTAAACAATTAGAACAATAAAATTATCTTCTACGGGCGGATCTCCCTCTTGAAGAACGCCCTGACGAGCCCGAACTTCTTGAACCAGAGCTTCTGCTTGAACCGTAACTTCCCGAACTACGCGACGAACGGGAAGGTGTGTAGCTCCTGTAAACAGGGCGGTAACTACGCGCCGGAGCGCGCCAGCTTGAGCTTCTGCTACGGTGAACGGATTTAGCCTTGCGCTGGGAAGGACGCCTTGAACGAACGGCTCTCCCGCGCGTTCTTCCCCTCGAGCCGCGGGCTTTTACTTTCCTTTCGCCTGCGGGTCTCCTCCTTCGGTAAGTTTTGCCGTTCGAACCGCCGGAAGAACCGTTAACGCTCGGACGGTTAAAATTCAAATTAGCTTTACGATTTCTTAAATTGTTTCTTGAGTCTCTTGAATAACCCGAATTGCCACCCGAATTTCTCCCCCTGTTCCTCGTTAAATAATACCTACTTGAACGTCCGCGTAAACCGAGCGTGTTTCTTAATCTTGTTAAAGCACTGCTGCGGTATCTGTAAACTCCAGATTGGTAACCCCCGTAGTAATAAGGATAATAAGAATAGTAAGGATCCCAGTAACCGCCATAATAATCATAGTAGAACGGGTCGTAATCGTACCAGTAAAAGGGACGCCAGTTCCAGTAAAACGGATCGTAATAACCCCAGATGAGCGAATAATTGGGGTAGTACCCCCCAAAATAATGTCCGTAACCAAAGCCCCAATCGCTGTTGTAAATATTAACTATGTTTAGCGGTCCGGAATAATTTGCCGCAGTTGAATCGTAGTTGGTTGTGTCCTCCTCGGCATACTGACTTTCGGAATATTCGTCGTTGCCGGAATAATAGCCTGAATCGTTGCTTACGTAAAATTGAGTGTAGCAGCCGGAAAGGGAATAAAAAATTCCAAACATTAAAATGTATTTCAAAAGCTTTTTCATGGCAAACCTCATGTTTTTAAAATTTAATAGCAAATATTGTGCCTTAAAAATAACCTTTCCAATTGCAATTTTATGGCTTTTGAATTTTAGCCTGTACTTAACAAGACTCAAATTGTACAAAAAATAAAACAATTGAGAACGCAAAAACAGGCGAAAATTCAGTCCGAAAGTTCAACAATGGAATTTCGTCAAAGTTTCAATTGCGGCGGATTTAAATGGCTTTAATGTATTCTACGAAAATGCCCCTGTCGGCTTTGTTACTGTTGATTTTTTTGTTTTCGAGAAGATTTCTTAAATCCACACCCACAGTAAATCCCTGTCCAACCGACCACCTGACTCCGAAGTTCAGGTAACCGTTGCCGGAGCCCAACGCCGCTGCGTTGTTGTCGTTAATTGCAAAATCGTATTCGGCAATTAAGGAAATTTTCCCTCCGATTGTTTTTTCAGCCCCAACGCCAAAATTCAAATCCTTGTCGCCGTCTTTTCTTTCCAGCGAATAATTAACTACTGCGTGCAGGCTAAGATAGCCGAGGAATTTAAAATTCTTACTTGCCGCCGCAAAGAATCCTGGGGATTTAATTTCGTAGCGATTCAAATTCGAAAAGTAAGTCCCCTTTCCCTGCGAATCGAATCCAATTGTCAGAGCGGGGTAAGTTTCCGTTTCGTCCAGAATTCGCGCCCTCACGTTAACCCCGGGCAGTCTGTACCATGTGATCGCGCCCGTGCCTATTACGTTCGAGCCGCCGAAGGAAAGTCCGAAGCTAAAATTATTAAACACGCCAACCTCAAGCTTTGCAATTACGACTCCCGCCGGCATTACATTCAAAGTGGTTCCGACAAAACCTTTCTCCAGAATGCCCGCCGTTGGCAAATCAATCAGAGAACGGTATTCGTATTTAGCGTTTCCGCCGGCTGTGCCCTGTCCCCAAACAACCGTCGTAAAAATCAGAACGAAAGTTAAGTTTAAAAATTTTTTCATTGTCTTTCCCGTTTTTTATTTTACTTCGAATTCCACAATTGCAGGCGCCAAAAAATATTTCCCTTTTAATTTCAATTTTACTTTGCCCTGTCTATCGTTCAAATCAAATCTAAATCCGTCCTTCAGGGCGGAAACATTATTAACCAATTCTTTGCCCGTCAGGAACTCCACTTTGCTTTTCACTTTTGTAAAAAGAGCTTTTCCTCCTAATGCGTTAACTCCAATAACTTCAATAATTTGCGAGCCGTTAGGCTTTGCGGCGCCTTTATTTTCGGCAATTACCTTAACTTCGTAAACGTTAAATAAAAAATACCAGATTGCAAAGACAATGGCAAGGGAAAAGAAAACGCCCGTTAACGCAAAAGCAATTTTCATTTGTTTTCCCTTCTTATTTGAGTGCCTTGCGGCGTGTCCAAAAGCGAAATGCCAAGGTTCTTTAGTCCGTCTCTTATTTTATCCGCAAGTTGAAAGTTCTTCTCCTTTTTTGCCTCGAGCCGTATTTTCACAAGAAGATTAATCC
>JALWSN010000312.1 GCA_027080245.1 Ignavibacteriales bacterium
ATGGATAGCCTTCAAAGTCAATACGCTCCGACCGTTTCAAAAAGCACAACCGACCCGTTCCCAATTATGCGCAACGAAGAGCTGATTTTGTTACGCGCGGAAGCTAACGTTGGGCTTGGCAATTATTCCGCCGCCGAAAGCGATGTTAACTTCATCAGGAATTCCGCGGGGCTGGGGAACGTTAGCCTCAACGCTTCGAACGCTTTGGACGAAGTCCTTAAACAAAAAAGATATTCTTTGTTCCTGGAAGGCTACAGGTGGATTGATTTGAGATTGTACGGCAAACTTTCCACGCTTCCTAAGGACAGGCCCGGGGACGTTGTAATTAAAAATTTCCCTCGTCCTTCAACTGAAATTTAACCCCTCGTTCCTCATGCCTCTTTGTCCGAAGCTCCTTGTTTCCGAGGGGCTTCGGCTTTTTAAATTTAAACTATTGTTATGCTTTTAATTTCAAAATGTTAAACTTTAATAATTAACAATATTAACATTGCAGTACGCTCATGGATATTTTTTAATGGTTGGACAAATGGATAAATGGGGCATTAAGGGGAGCATCAGAAAAAGATATTTTTAATTTTAATTAAATTTAAATAAATTGAACCTTATTTTTGAAACTTGAACCATAATAACAAAAAAGTTTTAATGCCTAAAATAAAAAACTTTATTAGCTTATTTCAAAAGGAACACAACTAAAGCGGTTTGTGTGGTGCATGGTTTGTTCTTCCTTTCCAAACGGCTATTCCAAAGGAATGGCTTTGCCGAATCCGTGGGATAATTAAATTCAAACTTCGGGCGAACCCCGTAAAGTCGTGAAAAATGTGTACCATTAAGCATTGTATCCATCCTAATCATCCGAAAATCCAACATGTCATCTCGAATCCGGCATTCTGCGGAATGCACATCCAAGAAATCATCCGTCCATCACGGTGCAGTTGCCATAATTGCCGGAGAAAGAAGTAAAAACTATAGATAAAAATGGAATTTTTTTCGGATTATTCAAAAACAATTTTAATGGTAATTGTTCTTATTCCAAGGGTTTTGTAAGTTAATTAAGCTTTTTTTAGAAAGTATTAAGTTAACGGAGATTTAACCATTGGAAAGCGCGGCTACTGCAAGCGGTGAGATAAACAAAAACATCCTTAACCTTGCAATTCCAAACATTTTAACAAACCTTTCCGTTCCTTTGCTAAGTTTTGCCGACACGGCGGTTGTAGGGCATTTGAAACACGTTTATTACCTTGGTGCAATAGCGGTTGGGTCGATGATTTTCAGCTTTCTTTACTGGGGATTTGGCTTTTTACGAATGGGCACAACAGGTTTGACAGCGCAAGTTTTTGGCGAAGGGAACAAAGCCGAGACTGCGGCGGTGGGCGGCAGAGCAATGTTAATAGCAATTTCCTTTGGGATTCTTTTAATTGCGCTTGCCTACCCAATTAACAAAATTGCTTTTGCGGTTGTTCACGCCTCGCCCGAAGTGGAAAAATATGCTTCGCAATATTTTTACATTCGTATTTTTGCGGCGCCTGCAACTTTGGCAATTTACGTTTTACACGGTTGGTTTTTAGGGATGCAAAACGCCCGCTATCCGATGTATTTGTTGATTTCCGTTAATGCTCTTAACGTGATTTTGGATTTGTCCTTCATTTATTTGGGAGGAATGAAATCCGACGGCGTTGCGCTTGGCACCGTAATAGCGCAATATTTCGGCATGGCGTTTGGATTAGCGCTGTTGCTTTCCCGCTACAAAGAATATGTTAAACTTGCTAATTTGAAAGCCATTGTTAATAGAGTGAATTTAAAACGTTTTTTCAACGTTAACACGGACATTTTCTTCCGGACTTTAGCACTAATTTTTACTTTGAGTTTTTTCACTGCCGAATCCGCTGCTTACGGCGATGTTGTTTTGGCGGCAAACACAATCTTAATTCAATTGTGGGTAATTCTCTCTTACGCAATAGACGGATTTGCCTTTGCCGGAGAAAGTCTTGTCGGTAAGTACAAAGGCGAAGGAAACTCGCTAAAATTGCGTCTGAGTGTTCGTTACATTTTCTATTGGGGGTTGATTATTGCAACGGCGTTCACAGCAGTTTATTATTTTTTCGACGAGCCGATTATTTCAATTTTTACAAACAATAAAGAGGTTATTCAAACGGCGCTAACTTTTATTTTGTGGACTAGCTTAACGCCCACGCTCAACAGCGTTTCTTTCATTTGGGACGGAATTTACATTGGCGCAACCGCAACCAAAACAATGAGAAATACAATGATGCTGGCAGCGTTTGTTTTTTACTTGCCCATTTATTATTTGCTTAAACCCACTTTAGGAAACAACGCTCTCTGGCTGGCATTGGTTATTTTTATGGTAATCAGAGCGGTCGGATTATCCTATTACGCCAAGAGGGATATTTTTTCACTTGTAAAATAGCCTTCACTAACGCGTAACCGGTTGGAAGCGAGTTGTAATCTTTTCAACGGTTCTGCTTTGCCAAATCCTCGGGTTAACGGCAACTGACTTCTTGACAAATCCCGTAAAAATTGTGAAGGATGTAAACCATCCAATAATGCATTAATACAATTATCCCAAAATCCAATCTTTCTGCCTACCCAGCTGTTTTCTTATTCTTTACCGACTACTTTATTCCTTTTGTTTCTAATTTATTTTCTTTATTGTATTTCTAAATTTTTTTTAATTTAATTAATATGAAAAAAATAGTAAATTAATACAAGAATTAAACAAATTATTAAATTTACTTGGCGGGGCGGAAAAATGATTAGGCGAACTTTCTTTATCGGCTTCGTTGCGGGCGTTTTTCTCTTCTTCCCACTCTTTACTCTTGCTCAGAGAACGCTTACCTTTGCGGTTCATCCTTACCTCGATAAGTCCGAATTAATTAAAAGGTTTACGCCTCTTAAAAATTATCTTGAAAAAGAAATGGGTTTTAAAATTAAGTTTAAAATTAGCAAAAACTACTTAACTCACATCGACTCGATTGGTGAAAACAAAACAGACATTGCTTTTATTGGACCGGAAGCTTACACACAACTTACAGCAAAATACGGCAAACCCAAAATAATCGGAAGAATAATAACCGACAATACTCCTTATTTTAGAGGGGTTGTGATTGCCCGGCGGAAGAGCCACATCGAAATGTTAAAATGCTTGAAGCAAAAAAGTCTTGCCTTTGTAAGCAGGGAATCCACCATGGGATTTGTTACGCCTTACTACGAAATGTTAGACAGCGGGCTTACGCTAAAAGATTTCTGCTGCTACGATTTTTTAGGCTCGCACACTAACGTAGCACTTGCAGTGCTTGCGGGCGACTTTGACGCCGGCGTGGTTAAGGAAGAAGTTTACCGGAAATACAAAAATATGGGATTAAAAAAGATTGCCGTCACTCCAAAAATTTACGAACATCTTTTTATTACTCGCAAAAATTTAGACCCTAAGATTTTTAGAAAAATAAAAAGCGCTTTTTTTAAGTTAAATTCCGCGCGGTTAATTTCAATACTAAAGAGCATTAAAGAAAGCATTACCGGCTTCGGGCTGGCAAAAGATTCCGATTACGACAGTTTACGAGCAATCAATAAATTTGTTCAAAGAAGTTTAGCCGGCAGATGAATTCTTTTAGAGAATATATTGGGGAACAAAGAAGCGTATTAGCTTTTATTTTTCTGATTGTTTTTCAAATCGTTTCCGCCTTTGTGGTTTTTAACATTTACTTTAAGATGCGGCTCGCCTCGGAAAAACGCTCGGCTAAAACCGAATTTAATTTGCTCACAAATCAAGTTCAATATTCTCTTAACGAAGGCGATTACGAAGGTGTGGTTAAGTTTTTAAGTTCTTTTGTTAAAACTTATGTTAGCCATTGTCAATATTTGTCTTTGAAAAGTAGAGACGGTTTTAAGATTTATTCTTTCAGCGCTCCTGAAAAATCCCGCCATTTCTTCAGGCAAAGCAAAACTTTAACTTACTCTTTCAAGGGCAGAGCAAAACTGATTTACATTGTTAATTTACAATCCATTTACGAAAAAACTTATTCTTTTACGGCAATTATTGTGGGAATATTCATGATTACGGACTTCCTCTTGTTTGTAATCCTGAGACTTTCCCATTCGAGAAAAACAGCCTTAAACAGATTAAAGAAGCGGGAAGAAGAGCTTATTGATTTGAACAAATCCCTCGCCAAAGAAATTGAGCGCAGAAAAGTAATAGAAAAGGAACTGAGGCAAAAGAATAAATACCTGGATTTAATACAAACGGCAATTACCGAGCCGTTTTACATTGTTAACGTTAGCGATTATTCGATTGCAATGGCGAACAAAGCAAGCGGCGTTGTTTTGGACGGAAGCAAAAAATATTGCCATTGGGAAACGCATGGAAACCCGCAGCCTTGCTACGACCCCGAACATCCTTGTCCCATTGAAATAATCAAACAAACAAAAGAACCCGCCAGAGTTGAACATGTTCACGTTGACAAACTTGGCAACAAAAAAATTTACCAAATAATGGGTTACCCGATTTTTGACGAAAGCGGCAACTTCGTTCAGATGATTGAATACAACATGGACATTACCGAAAGGAAAGAACAAGAAGAAGAATTAAGGAAATTAAAAATAGGTATTGAAAGCCTTGAGGAAGCGGTTTTTGTTACGGACAAGGAGGGCAAGATTACTTATTTTAATCCGAGCTTTCAGAAAATTTACCAATTCGAACCACATGAAATTATTGGTAAAACCCCGCGTATTTTGAAGTCGGGCGTTATTCCTCCCGAAAAGTACAAAAAATTTTGGGAAACAATTTTAAGCAACAAGCCCATTACCGGCACAATAAAAAACAAAAGGAAGGACGGTAGTTTGGTTGACGTTCATTCGTCAGTTTCACCAATTACAAACGACAGCGGGGAGATTGTGGCTTTCCTTGCAATTCAAAGGGACGTAACAAAAGAATTAAGGATGCAGGAAGAAATTAAAAAGGCAAAGGAAGCTGCCGAGGAAGCCGACAAGATGAAAGCACATTTTCTTGCAAAAATTTCCGACGAAATTGAAGTTCCGTTGAAAACTTTTATTAATTACAAAGATTTGTTAATAAACAAGCTCAAAAAACTTAATGATAAAGACCTGCTTTTTATTGGCGATACGCTTGAAAAAATCGCCGAAAAGATCAAAGTAAACACCGAGCTTGTTCTAAATTATTCCGAGATTTCAATTGGCAATTACAGCCCCGTTTTTTCTTCGTTGGATATTTACGAAGATGTTCTTTTAGCAATTTACCTTAAATTTCAAAAAGAAGCGCGGGAAAAAGGATTGAATTTGGAAATGAGGCACATTGCTACGGTAAGCGCGGTGTTCGTTGACGAATTTTCCACCAGACAAATATTTTTGAATTTACTGGACAACGCAATAAAATACACTTACGAAGGCGGCGTTACAATCAATATTTTTAACAATACTCAAAAAGAAGTGGCGGTGGAAATAATCGATACGGGTATTGGAATGGATGAGAGCGAGCTGGAAAAATATCTTAAACCGTTCGAAACAATCGAAGGAGAAAGCGAAGTGGAAATTCGCGGCGTGGGCATTGGGCTGCCGCTTGTTAAAAAATATTGCGATTTAAACCGTATTGAACTGAGTTTTTCGAGTAAAAAGGGAGAAGGAACTTCCGTTCTGCTCACTTTCAAAAGGAATATTTGATTTTAATTATTTTGCCAAAGGAAGAAATGGAAGGAAACGAAAAAAGAAGAAT
>JALWSN010000313.1 GCA_027080245.1 Ignavibacteriales bacterium
ACCAAATCCGCAAAAATTAAAAAAGGTCTTTTTACGGTAATCAAGAAAGGGGAAAAATATTATTTTGAAATTCCAAAGAATCTTCTGGAAAGAGAGGTCCTTCTTGTAAGTAGAATTTCCGGCACTGTCCCCAACCTCAATTTTGGCGGCGCGGGAATGCGCGCAAAACCCCAGCAGGTTTGGCGTTGGCAAAAATTCGAAAGCAAAATTTTGCTTCGCTCGGTTTCTTATAACAGCGTGGCAAGCGAGGACAAACCAATTTACGAATCCGTCCGCCACAACAATTACGAGCCGATTATTCAAACCTTTAAGATTGTTGCATACAATAAAGATACTACAGGTTACATCATTGAAATAAACAAATTGTTCACTACGGACGTGCCGATGATCAGTCCGCTCAGCTCTCAGCAAAGGAAAAGATTTGGAGTAAGAAATCTTGACAGAAGCAGAAGTTTAATTTTGTGGATTAAAACGTTTCCTAAGAACACGGAAATTCGGCATGTATTAACTTTCAACGCCTCCAAGCCTCCGGCAAACTCAAGTGCGAACACCCTTACGATAGAAATGAATCAATCTTTAGTGTTGCTCCCTAAAAGGGAAATGATTCCCAGAATGTACGATCCGCGGGTTGGGTATTTTTCATTTACGCAAGTGGATTACGGCTTGGACGAAGAGAAAGCGGCAAAAAGGCGCTACATTACTCGTTGGCGTCTGGAACCCAAGGATACCGCGGCTTATCTGAGAGGAGAACTGGTTGAGCCAATAAAACCAATAGTTTACTACATCGACCCTGCCACGCCTAAGAAATGGCGGAAGTACATCAAAGCCGGCGTGGAAGATTGGCAAAAAGCTTTTGAAAAAATCGGATTTAAAAACGCTATTATTGCAAAGGACGCGCCTACCAAAGAAGAAGACCCCAATTGGAGTCCCGAAGACGTAAGGTATTCGGTTATTCGCTACACGGCTAATCAAATTCAAAACGCAATGGGTCCAAACGTTCACGACCCCCGCACTGGCGAAATACTTCAAGCCGACATTATTTGGTACCACAACGTAATGAACTTGTTGCGCAATTGGTTCTTCGTTCAAACCGCAGCGGTGAACAAGCAAGCGCGTAAAACAAAATTCAGCGACGAGCTGATGGGAAAACTAATTCGCTTTGTGGCTTCGCACGAAGTAGGACACACGCTCGGACTGGCGCATAACATGGGCGCAAGCCACGCTTACCCCGTGGATTCGTTGCGCTCGCCAACATTCACAAAAAAATGGGCGGTCTCTCCTTCGATTATGGATTACGCACGATTTAATTACGTGGCTCAACCGGGCGACGGCGCCTACCTTTTCCCGCGTATCGGTCCTTACGACGAATGGGCAATTAAATGGGGCTACAAACCTATTTTCAGCGCTAAAAAATCCGAGGACGAAAAACCAATTCTTAACAAATGGATTGAAGAAAAAGCCGGCAATCCTGTTTACTGGTACGGCAGGCAGATGGCAAACCCAATTGACCCGCGCGCCCAAACGGAAGACCTTGGCGACGACGCAATGAAAGCCAATAGCTACGGGATTGCAAATCTTAAAAGGATTGTAAAAAATTTGGTAAAGTGGACTTCCGAAAAAGGAAAGTTTTACGACGACTTAAAAGAGCTTTACACTCAGATTGTTTTACAATGGGGAAGATACGCCGGGCACGTTAAATCCAATATTGGCGGCATTTACGAAACGCTTAAAACAAGCGACGAAGCGGGTCCCGTTTATGAATTTGTTCCCCGCAAAATTCAAAAAAGAGCAATGAAGTGGCTTAACGAAAAAGTTTTTGAAACTCCGGAATGGTTAATTAACAAAGACGTACTCGACAGAATTGAAGGCGCCGGCATCGTTGAAATGATTCGGTCGTTTCAGGCAAGAAGTTTGAACAATGTTCTCGAACCGGGAAGGCTCGCCAGATTAATCGAGCAAAACGCGCTTAGTGGCTCGAAAGCATACTCGCCTCTGGAAATGATGGACGATTTGCGCAAAGGAATTTGGCAAGAACTGAGCAAGGGTAAAAACATCGATCCCTTTAGAAGAAATTTGCAAAGGGCTTACCTTGACAGGATGCGGTATTTAATGACAAAAGACCAAAAGCCAATAGATTCAAGGTTCAGAAGCTTTTACGGCTTTACCCCCGTAAAAGTTAGCCAATCGGACATTCGCCCGTTGGTTCGGGAAGAATTAAACATCCTTAAAAAACAAATTAAAAAGGCGCTTAAAAGAAGATTAAACAGAATTACAAAAGCTCATTTGAGAGATGCATTAATCCGAATTGAAAATATTTTAAATCCGAAAAAAGTTTAAGGTAAAAAATGAAAGCGAAAATTTTGTTTTTAACTGTTTTAATTTTATTTGTTAGTTCTCAAATTCAATTTGCTCAACGAACCAACAAGCCCGTACTGCACGGCAAACATTGGGTGGCAATTACGGGCAAACCCCTTTCAGCCGAAGCGGGCGCGATGATTTTTCAGAAAGGAGGCAACGCCGTGGACGCCGCTTGCGCAATGCTTGCGGCTGGTTGCACAATGTGGGACGTTCTAAGCTGGGGCGGCGAAACTCAGGCTTTAATTTACAACCCATACACTAAAAAGGTAATTGCAATAGACGCTTTGGGAGTAGCGCCAACGGGCGCCACGCCTGAATTTTTTAAGAAAAAAGGAATGAAATATCCCCCGGCTTTCGGTCCGCTTGCCGCGGTTACTCCGGGCACGCCCGGCGGTTTAATGGTAATGCTTGCCGAATACGGAACGATGAGCTTAAAGGAAGTTCTCGCCCCGGCAATGGAAATGGCTAAGGGCTATCCAATCGAGGCTCAAACGGCTAACAGCATTGAACGTAACAAAAAATTAATTAAAAAATGGAAGTACTCCAGGAAAGTATTTCTTACTCACCCCGGCGAAAAAAGGGAAGCCCCTTACCCGGGCGAAGTGTTCGTGCAAAAAGATTTGTACAACACTCTAAGCAAATTGGTGGAAGCAGAACAAAAAGCCCTGTCCGAGGGCAAAACAAGAAAGCAGGCTATTTACGCGGCTTACGACAGGTTTTACAAAGGCGACATCGCCAAAGAGATTGTTAGAAGCATGCGGGAAGCCGGCGGTTTAATTACGCTTAACGATTTGAAAAATTGGAAAGTTTACATCGAAAAACCGGTTAAAACAAATTACAAGGGAATCGACGTTTACAAACTTACCACTTGGGTTCAAGGACCCGTAATGTTGCAGGCGCTTAACATGCTTGAAAATATTGACCTTAAAGCAATGGGGTTCAATTCCGCCCGCTACATTCATGCTCTTTACCAAGTAATGAATCTGGCTTACGCGGACAGGGATTTTTACTACGGCGATCCTTACTTTCCGCCCGAAGAACCCATTGAAGGCTTGCTTTCAAAAAAATACGCAAAGGAGAGATTGAAATTAATTGATTGGAACAAGAACAATCCAAACATTGCCCCCGGCGACCCTTACCCTTACATGGGGAAAGTAAATCCTTACAAGGATTTGTTAAAGAACTGGAACGAACTTTCCGATTTAAATAATTCGACGAACAGGATTAGCGACAAAGAGTTCGAGAAAGGATTCCGCGCGGGCACAACTTCAATTGAAGCCGCCGACGCTGAAGGGTGGGTGGTTTCCGTTACTCCCAGCGGCGGTTGGATTCCTGCTTTTATTGCAGGAAGAACGGGCGTTGGAATGAGCGAAAGAATGCAAAGCTTTGTTCTGGACAAAAGGCAAAATCCCTTTAACGTGCTTGAGCCAGGTAAAAGACCGCGCGCGACTTTAACGCCCTCAATTGCAATGAAAGACGGCAAACCGTTGCTTGCCTTTGCCGTGCAGGGCGGCGACACGCAGGACCAAAATCTTCTCCAGTTCTTCCTCGACATTGTTGAATTCGGAATGAACGTGCAGCAGGCTGCCGAAGCCCCTAATATTGTTAGCTATCAGATGCACAGCTCTTTCGGAGACCATGAAAGCAGACCCGGCAGACTTACTCTGAGAGACGACGTTCCGCCGTGGGTAATCGCCAAACTGCGTAAAATGGGCTACAAAATCGATTTGAGAAGCAGAACGTCCGGACCGATTAACGCAATTTACTTCGACAACAAACACCACACATTCTGGGGCGGTTCAAGCAACTACGGAGAGGATTACGGAATTGCGTGGTAGTTTAATGTTGGATTTGGGAAGAGAAAGGTAAAAAGGTTAAGAGGCTAAAAGGCGCAAGATAATTTTACGAATTGCGGCTGAAAGGCATTTGTTCGGTTGCTTTTGATTTTAATTTACCGAACGCGCAGATGTAAAAAAAGCAAAACGCCATTAACGCTTAGCCTTGTAAAATAAGGCGCTTTTGCCATTTTTAAATTCCGCCTTTGCAGCGGCTAAAAAGCGCCGCCTCCCTCTTCCTTGTTTTCGTCTTTTAGCTCGTCCAGTTTTTCCGTGTAATTTTTAATCTTTTCTTTTAGCCGCCGTTCCATTTCAATTAACTCGGAAAGTTTGGACGAGTATTCTTCTTTTTCAATGGCAAGATTAGCCGACTCTTTTTTCAAGCTGGAAAGTTCCTTGCGCTTTAGCTCGATGCTTTCAAGCAGCTCGTTTAACTTTTTCTCGTTCTCTAAAATTTCGGAAGTAATGGCTTCCTTTTGCTTTTCAATCTGCGAATAGTCCTTTCCCGCCCTTTCGATTAATTGCTTCAAGTCTTTTTCCAGGTCCATGTTCGAGTTTCTTATTTGCATTACGCTTTCGCGGAGCGAATTGTATTCGATTTTCTTTTGCGTCAGCCTGTCGTTTAGCTTTTCGAAAATGATGTTTAGCTCGTTTTCGTGAACTCTGAGGGCGTTAATATTTTCCTCTAAATTTGCCTTTTCCTTTTTCATTACTTTAAGCAAGCTGCCGTACTCTGCTATTTGCGAGGACTTCTCCAACAAAGCCGTTTCCTTGTCGTTTAGTTCGCGTTCTTTGTTCAATATTTCTTTTTTAATTGAACTGAGCTGACGCGATGAATTTTCAAGCTGCTCGTTGAAATTTTTTATTGTGTCGGTTAATTTCCCTTCCAGCCTCAGAGCACTTTCCTCTGCTTCGAATTTTCTTTTTTCGTGCTCTTGAATTGTCTTTTTAAGATTTGCTAATTTCTCTTCTTCGGCTTTTAATTCGTTGCGCGTGGCAATTAACTCCTCGTGCAGCTTGCTGTTGGAAATTTCCAGTTCAGCTTTTTCGTTCTCAATTCTTTTCTTTTTTTCCTCAAGCTCTTTAATGGTTTCTTGAAGGTTTGTTAGTTTGCCCTTTGCTGTTTCAAGTTCCGAATTCACAGAGGCTTGTTCCAACCTTAATTTTTGCACCTCTTCCGAAAGCGAGTCGCGTTTTACGTTGAATTCATTGAACAATTCGTCTTTTTCGCTTAATTGTTTTGTTAGTTGCGAAAGGGCGAGCTCAAGATTTTCCTTGATTTCCTCGTTGGCTGAGATTTTTTCGGAGAGCTTTTTCTCCAATGCTTTTAGGCTTTTAATTTCGGAAGTCCTGCTTTCAATTTCCTCGCTTAAAGAATCCAATTGATTGGCGGCATCCTCAATTTCTTTTTTTACATTTTCCAAATGCTCTTCTTTGTCTTTTAATTCTTTTAATTTCTCCTCGAGTTCCACCAACACTTTATTTTTTTCGAACAGCTCGGAGTTTAACTTGCTTATTTCGTTT
>JALWSN010000314.1 GCA_027080245.1 Ignavibacteriales bacterium
GGAAAGGCTCTTTCAAATCGAGTTTTCGTCCGTAACGTTCCGCTCTTCTCAGAATTCTACGGAGAACGTAACCTCTACCTTCGTTGCCGGGCATTGCGCCGTCGGCAATTGCAAAAGTTAATGTGCGGATGTGGTCGGCAATTACGCGCATTGGCGCTTGGTTAATTTCTTCCGAGTAAGACCGACCCGAAAGCTCTTCTATTTTATTTATTAACGGACGGAAAATATCCGTGTCGTAATTTGATTTTTTATTTTGCAGAACAGCGCAAATTCTTTCGAATCCCATTCCAGTGTCGATGTGTTTGACGGGCAATTCTTCCAATTTGCCTTCGGCGGTTTTGTTGTATTGAATAAAGACGAGATTCCAAATTTCGATGCATTCTTCCTTGCCCGCATTAACGTAAGCGGGATTGTTGTAGTCGTCGCTAAGGTTAATGTGAATTTCGGAAGAGGGACCGCAGGGACCGGTTTCTCCCATTTCCCAAAAGTTGTCCTTTTCGTCGAAGCGGAGGATGTGAGAGGGATTTACGTCCGTTTCGTTTTTCCAGAGTTCAAACGCCTCGTCGTCTGTTCTAAAAACCGTTACCCACAGTCTTTCTTTGGGCAATTGCCAGACGTCCGTAAGCAATTCCCAAGCCCAAACAATTGCTTCCTTTTTGTAGTAGTCTCCAAATGACCAATTGCCAAGCATCTCGAAAAAAGTGTGGTGGTAGGTGTCGTGCCCAACTTCTTCCAAGTCGTTGTGTTTCCCGCTAACTCGAATGCATTTTTGAGTGTCAGCCGCGCGCTTGTAATCTCTTGTCCCTTTTCCTAAAAAGACATCTTTGAATTGATTCATTCCCGCGTTTGTAAAAAGAAGTGTTGGGTCATCATAAGGAATTACAGGCGCGCTTGGCACTATTTTGTGACCTTTGCTTTCAAAAAATTTCAAAAACTGATTTCTAATTTCTCCGGATGTCATTGCTTTTTCTTTTCTTTTTCTTATTGATTTGCAAATATAATAAAATGCACTCAACTAAACTTGTTGACCGCCTTAAAATTTGAATTTTGCCAAATCTGTCCGAAATAAATTGAATCGCAATGTTTTTTTTTGACAAAAGTGAATTTTACCTTAATTTTTTTATTTGAAGGCTAAAATTTGAAATGAAATACCCTGCTTTTTAATTGCTAAATTATTGCCGTTTGTAAAAATTTAATTGCTTTGGTTTCTAAAGAAATTTGCTGTTTTTGCGATGATTAATTCGGAATATTTTTTTAACAGTTAAACAGGAGGCAAAAATGGAATTTTATCCGTGGACGGACAAGTTAAGCGTTGGCATTCCCGGAATCGATAAACAACACAAAGAATTGGTTAAAATGATTAACCAACTGCACGACGCAATGCTGAAGGGAAGCACAAACCAAGTTTTGGGTAAGATAATACAAGGGCTTGTTGATTACACAAAATTTCATTTCGGCACGGAAGAAAAAATTTTCGACAGAATAAACTATCCGTTCAAAGCTACTCATAAAGTAGAACACGACAAGTTTGTAAAAGAAGTTTTAGATTTTCAGCGGGAGTTTCAAAGCGGCGGGCTTACGCTTTCGATGAAAGTAATGAACTTTTTGAAGGATTGGCTAAACAAACACATTATGGGAACGGACAAAAAATACGCTCCGTATTTTGCCAAGGAAAACGTAAAAGTTTAGGTTAAAAATTTCGGATTGAATAGTCCCGCCGCCGCGGGGCTTTCAGTCCCAGAGAACAGTTCAGAGTAATTCAATCATTTCGTAATTTTTCATTTCTTGCAATGCTGAATTCCGCATTTACTGTGTTCAATTAGTCAAAACTATGGGCAAATATTTTGTTTAGAGATAGCAATGCTTAAAAGGCAAAAGTTAAAAGTCAAAAGGCAAAAGTATTTTTGGCTGTAAATCTTCTTCCTATTTTTGTATCTCTCTCGCTAATTCTTTCAGCCTCTTTGTTATGTTGCTATCTTTTTAGAAAAGAAAAATTAACTCACAGCTTTAGCAACGCCATCCAGTTGGGACAATCAAAATTTAAAAAATCTTTTTCCCTCTGCTCTCTTTAATATCCCCATTAATCCACCGATCCATTCATCCAACCATACTTTTAAAAATGTACAGGGTGGAGTTGTTGGAAAGTAGAAAAACATTTTGTTTAGCTTAAAAGAAAGAATTATTTTTAAGCAAGTTTAATTGCAAACTTTTTACGAGGAGAAAATGGACATTAAGAACAAAAAAGTATTGGTTTTAGGCGGTTGGGGATTAGTAGGAAACGCAGTTATTCGGAAAATAATTCCCGAGCAGCCCCGTCAAATAATTGTTACATCTTTAAGAGAATCGGAAGCGGAAGAAGCAATTGAAAAATTAAGAAATGAATTCCCGAATTTGCCCGAAGATTATTTCATCCCCTGGTGGGGTAACATTTTTGTAAGGGAAGAGTTTAAGGACGAAGACCGTTTTGAGTTGTTGAACAATCCCGAAAAGCGTAAAATAATGATGCACGACATCATGGACGAACTGGACGACGAAATTCTAAAGAGTTCGGCTATTTACCGGTTGTTCGAAAAACACAAGCCGGAAATTGTAATTGACTGTATTAACTCCGCCACGGGAATAGCTTACCAGGACCTTTACTCAACGTATCATCGCATTAAATCGAAAATTGAAGATGGCGTTACAGCCGAGGCAATGGTTGAAGAGACCGAAAAGCTAATTTGCACGCTCTACATTCCGCAGTTAATCAGGCACATTCAAATAATGTACAATTCCATGAGCGAAATGGGAACAAAGATTTACGTTAAAATCGGCACGAGCGGCACCGGCGGAATGGGCTTGAACATTCCTTACACTCACAGCGAGGAAAAGCCGTCGCGCGTGTTGCTGAGTAAATCTTCCGTGGCGGGCGCGCATACGCTGCTTTTGTTTTTAATGGGGCGAACTCCCGGCGCGGCAATAACCAAGGAAATTAAACCTACCGCGGCAATCGCCTGGAAAAGGATAGAATTTGGCGAAATTAAAAAACGAGGAAAACCAATCGAGCTGGAAGAAGTTGATTTTTCGAATGAAATTCCCCTTGAAGACAAACTGGAATTAACGCCGAATTTCGAAATCAAAAAGAAAGGCGAAACATTAAAATCTGTTTTCATCGACACTGGCGAGAACGGAACATTTTCCCGCGGAGAGTTCGAAGCCATTACTTCCCAAGGGCAAATGGAATACGTAACGCCGGAGGAAATTGCCGCCGATGTGATTTACGAAATTCAAGGCGGAAACACCGGACACGACATTATTAACGCTCTCGACAACGCAACAATGCAGCCTTCCTACCGCGCAGGATTCATGCAGCATTCCGCCGTGGAGAAATTGGAAGAGCTGGAAAAAATTCACAACGTGGACAGCGTGGCTTTCGAGTTGCTAGGCCCGCCGCGGCTTTCCAAGTTGCTTTACGAAATTCATTTAATTAAACTTGTCACGGGCGGAATGAAATCAATCCTTGAAAAGACTCCCGCCGAACTTTCCGAGGCCGTTTGCAATTTGTTGGAAAGCTCGCCAGAGCTTGTAAGCAAAATTGTTTCGATTGGCATCCCGATTCTAAAAGCCGACGGCAAATCGATTGTGCGAGGAAGTCAAATGAAAATTCCTCCTTTCCGGGGAAAGACTTCTTACGAAGCCACACCGGAGAACATCGACGTTTGGGCACATGACGGTTGGGTGGATTTGCGGGAAAGCAATTTCGCAAAATGGCAGGCAAGAATTAAACAAATAATTGACGAAGCTGAAAAAATTCCGGAAGATGACACTAGCTCGATGTACGTAAGAACACCGAAATATTGGGACAATTTCGAATCAATTAACATCGGCAAAATTGTAAGCTGGATTTTCATTCACGAAGAGCATGGCTTACGAATGAAAGATTAAAACAAAAGTTAGTTCAAAGAAACAATTGTTTGGGCGGCTTAACGGTCGCCCTTTTTTTTATGCGTTAGTTACAGAACATTTGTTCAAAATAAATTGAATTGCAATGTATTTTGGACAAAAGTGAAAGGGGTAATAATTAACTTTAATTCTTGATTTAATCTGAATTAATCTGTTGAAAAAAAACCACAGATTCGCACAGATTAAACACAGATGAACGTCCTTTTCATTCTCTGCGTGGAAAGGAAAAACGGTAGCACGCAACAGTTTCACCCGGAGCAAAATTAGTTACCGAACGCTAATTACTTACGACTTAAGACTTATTCCTTAAGACTTTCAAACAAATCTCACCAAAACAAATTCAATTTCAATGCATTTTGAACGGAAGCGAACTACTGAAATTAAAAACATATTAAATAAAAAATAATTTGGTTTGTTGGCAATAATTGTTTAACTTTCAATGCTCTTAATTTTTATTTACCCCTTTCGGTTTTTCCTAAAACATTTCCCAAATAGAAATTGGTAATAAAAATGAGCTTTTTTTATTTAATTTTTTTTTAAAGGAGTTTAAATTGAACATCTATGTTGGTAATTTACCAAGAACAACGGACGAAGAGGCTGTCAGAGAAAAATTCGAAGAATACGGGGAAGTATCTGAAGTCAAATTAATCAAGGACCATTACACGAACGAGTTGCGTGGATTTGGGTTCGTGCAAATGAGTTCCGACGAGGAAGCCCGTAATGCAATCGAAGGCATTAACGGCACTGAGATGGGCGGAAGAACGCTTACGGTAAACGAAGCGCGTCCAAGGAACAACAACAGAAAAAGCAATTATCGTAGTTCCCAGAACCGTTGGTAAATTATTCTTTTTTTTAAGCCCCGCTTTAACCGGCGGGGTTCTAAAATAAATCCTTCCTCAACTCTTCAAGCGAATCGTAAACATTAACCCCGGCGTTTTTTAGCAGAACATTTTTAGCTTGATGCCCGCGGGCTACCAGCGCGCAATCTACGTTCATTGCTTTTGCCGTTTCGTAATCGTGGAGAGTGTCCCCTATTAGTAAGGCTTTCGCGCCGTTTAGGTCGAGTTCCTCCAGCAATTCTAAGCCAAGCTGTAATTTGCTTTCGGCGTAAATATTGTCCAACCCTTTTACTTTTTCAACGAAGCGGTTAAGTTCAAAACGCTCAATCATATTTTCCAAATTTTGCAGAGAGTAGGCGGAAAGCAAATATTGCTTTATTCCCGAGCTTTTTAACCGACTCATTGTAGGCAAGACGTCGTCGAACAATCGCGCTTCTAATTTTCTTTCTTCGTAAATGTCCATCCACTCTTTGCCAACTTCGGAAAAATCTTCTTTGGTGAAGTCGAAGCCGGCTATTTCGTAATATTTTTTAACAGGGAATGTGAAAATCTCTTTGTAGTAATCAACGGAAATTTGCTTCATTTTTCTTGAAGCAAGCAATTCATTAATGATTTCTACGCAAAGTTGAACGTCGTTAAAAAGCGTGCCGTTCCAATCCCAAATTACGTGAGAATATTTGTTCAAAAGCGTTACTCCTTGTTGCAAATAAAAAGCGCTCTGACAGGCGCGGGGTAGCCTTCAATTGTTTTGTTTTCGTTGCCGTGGTTCAGGAAATCGGAAAGGGATTCCCACGGCATCCAATCGGTTCTGCGTTGTTCCGCAGGCGTTGTTTTTGTTACATTAATTAAGCGAATATTTTTGAACCCGGCTCGTTTAAGCCAGCTTTCAAGAGTTAACGTTGACGGAATG
>JALWSN010000315.1 GCA_027080245.1 Ignavibacteriales bacterium
CCATTGCAATGTTAATGAAAAACACATTGAAAGCATTTAAAAAAAATTTGGGACAAAATGGCTAAAACAATCGATGAAATAATTTCCCAGGTAATTACGGAGAAAGCCTTGCGCGACTTTTACTGCGTGGGAGACACCTGTGCCGGTTGGGAACACAATGTTGTTGAACAACCGGAAGCTGTAAAGGAAATAATCAGGAACGGAGCAGAAAGGATTTCCGCCGGTTTGGGAGTTGGCGACCAAATAGACGATTACTCGGTAGCCAGAATGATTGACCATACGCTCTTAAAGCCGGAAGCTACTCCACAGGACATTGAAAAACTTTGCGCCGAAGCCAAAACATACCATTTTGCTTCCGTTTGCGTCAATCCAAGCTACGTTCCTTTGTGCGCAAGGCTTTTAAAGAACACGGACGTCAAAATAGCTGTGGTTATTGGCTTTCCGCTTGGCGCAACCACAACCGAAGTTAAAAGGCTTGAAGCCGAACAAGCATTGGAAAACGGCGCAAACGAATTAGACATGGTTATAAATATCGGCAGATTAAAAAGCGGCGATTACGATTACGTTTTCAATGACATCAATCAAGTGGTTTTAGCAGCGAAAAAAAGAAACGCCGTTGTTAAAGTAATAATTGAAACGGCTCTTCTAACTGACGAAGAAAAAGTGAAAGCGTGCCTATTAAGCAAAAAAGCAAAAGCGGATTTCGTAAAAACTTCAACAGGCTTTAGCAAAGGTGGGGCGACGGCAGGCGACGTGGCTTTAATGCGCTACGTGGTTGGCAGCGCGCTAGGCGTTAAAGCCTCGGGCGGAGTTAGAACGATGGAGGACGCAAAGAAAATGATCGCCAGCGGAGCGACTAGAATAGGAGCAAGCGCCAGCGTAAAAATTATTTCGGGTAAATAAGCGAATATGGTGCTGGATTTAGTAACAAAAGTCTCCGACGATGGTTACTCCGCGGAAGTCACGTCGGTTGAGGGTTGCGAAACCTGGGCTCATACAGAGGAAGAAGCCATTCAAAACGCAATCGAACTTCTCAGTTTTTACATCGGATTGGAGGATTCAAAAAAAATAAAAATTGACAAGGCTCGTAAGGAAAGGAATAAGTCTGTTTATAAATTGATTTTTAATAAATAAAATTTCGTAATAAACTTAGTGTAAAGATTAAGATTAAAGTTAAGGTTGAGGTTGAGAGTGAGAGCAAGAAGATAAGGAGGAAGAATAATTCTAACAACATAGGGCTTAGAGCAATAATACAATTAAAATTTAAATTTCTAAAATCAAGCGTGAAAGTCCGAAGCAAAATTAAAGGGCAACTGATAAATGAAAAAATTCAGGACTGAAAAAAGAATCAAAAAAATTGAAAGCGTAATTAGAAAACGTCAATTCGATTTAACGGTTGTGCTGGAAAATATTCACGACCCTCACAATGTAAGCGCCATTTACCGTACTTGCGACGCAATAGGAATAGCAAGCGTTAATTTACTTTACACAATTGAAAGTTTTCCTAAACTTAGTAAAACTTCCTCTTCTTCGGCTGTTAAATGGATTGAAACACTTAAACATTCAAACGCCGAAGAATGCTTCCGAACCCTTAGGAATAAAGGCTTTAAGATTTATGCAACTCTGCTCGACGACAAAGCAAAAAATATTTACGATGTGGATTGGACGGAGAAATGCGCAATTGTTCTGGGCAACGAGCACCGAGGCGTTTCCGAAGAAGCCGCTAAATTTTCAGACGAATTAGTTTACATTCCAATGCACGGAATGATTCAAAGTCTTAACGTATCGGTAGCGACGGCGGTTATCCTTTACGAAGCCCAACGACAACGGGCGCTTAAGGGACATTACAATAATAGTTCGTTGACCGACAAAGAAATTAAAAAACTAATTATTGAATGGGCGGAAAAATGATTCAATATTTCCAGAAGATTGAATCCGTTAAAGGGACTTTGCACTTACCCGGTGACAAATCCATTTCGCACCGGGCGGTAATGCTTGCCTCTCTGGCTAAGGGAAAATCAATAGTTCACAATTATCTTGATTCCAACGACGTCTTGTCCACTGTCTCTTGTCTCAAGGATTTAGGCGCCGAAATAAAAATTGAAAAATCCAGATTAATTATTAACGGCGTTGGTTTCAAAAATTTTTCCAGCCCGCAATCCCCACTGGACGCAGGCAACTCGGGAACAACAGCAAGGCTAATTGCCGGAATACTCGCCGCGCAAAATTTTTCATCGGAAATAATTGGAGACGCCTCGCTTTCAAAAAGGCCAATGGATCGCATTGTAAAACCGTTGAGTTTAATGGGAGCAAACATTTCCTCTACTCTGGGTTCTCTACCGTTAATAATAAAACCCTCAAACAATCTTCATTCAATAACTTACCGCCTGCCTGTAGCAAGCGCGCAAGTGAAAAGCTCGCTTTTGTTCCTTGGGCTTCACCTTGACGAAACCACTGAAATTATTGAGCCAACGCCCACCCGTAATCACACGGAGTTAATGCTTGGACTAAATGTAGAAAAACAAAAAGACGGTAATCATATTAAAGTTAACAGAAGCTTTTACCCCGAAGCTAAAGAGTTTTTCGTTCCCTCCGATATTTCTTCCGCTGCATTTTTTATTGTTCTTGCTTTGCTAACTAAATCTTCCGAACTGAAGTTAAAAAATGTTTTACTTAACGAAACGCGCGCCGGCATCGTAAAAGTGTTGCAGCAGATGGACGGTAAAATCGAAATTGAGAATTTTAAAAACGACGTGGAAAAAACCGGCGACTTGGTTGTAACTTCGTCGAATCTAAAAAATATTGAAATTCCGGCTAATATTATCCCCAATATTATTGACGAAATTCCAATCCTTGCCGTAGCGGGTTTGTTTGCCGAAGGCGATTTCAAGATAAAAAATGTTCGGGAATTAAGGTACAAGGAAAGCGATAGAATCAAAGCGATTTGTAGCAATTTGAAATTAGCCGGAGCTGAAGTATTTGAATTTCAGGATGGATTTGAAATTAAAAAAGGCAAACTTAAAAAGGATGTTACTTTTGAAAGCTTCGGCGATCACCGGATTGCAATGGCATTCGCCACACTTTCGATGCTGCTTAAGAATGGCGGTAAGGTTAAGGATTTTGAATGCGTAAACATTTCCAATCCCCACTACCTTGAGCAGCTTGAAAGCATTGCAACTTAATTGCGAAATTATAAATCCGTAATTATTTGATGCTCGAATTTATTAACGGCAATTAAATTCATTAATTCGCTAATTGTATCGAGACCGTATTTATTGAGGAAGTAAACAATGTTGAGTTTTCTTTCCTGAAGCTTGCCTGCGGGGAAGACAAGGTTTTGTGTTTTTTTAATCTGGCGGAAAGCAGCCTGGTGCTTTAACTCTTGTGCTTTAATGGTCTTCTCACGCAAAACGTTTAGATTATTTAACGCTTTCTTCAAAGCCTTTTCAACCGAGTATTCAAGCGTTTTGTCAATTTCCTTTAGCTTTTTCTTTAATTCGTTGTAAACACTTTCAATGTTCTCGGAAGCGTTGGCAAATATTTTGTCGGCGCTCTCTTCGGCAAAAATCTCTAACATCTTTTTTGAAAATTCTTTTTCGCCTAAAAATAATTCGGATGGTTTCAAATTAAATTTCGTTAAAACCCTCGCAATGTTTTTTTCGACAATCGTTACGGATGCTCGTGGGAAAATAATTGGCGGCGTAATATTAAATTTTTTGTAAAGCGGCATTACCTGCGCAAAATAAGCTATTTCCGAAGGTCCTGCAACGTAAAGCCCCGTGGGGAAAAGGTAATCCTGACATATTGGTCTGAGTAAAACATTTGGACTAAATTTTTCGGGGGATTCTTCAACCAACCTTAAGATTTCTTCGATGTTCAATTCCGCCTTTCCCCTTTTTAATTTAAAGCCTGCTTCCGTCGGTTCAATTGGGCGCCTGCCTTTACCGTCGGAGTAAAACAAATTCACCGGCCTTACTTTAACTTGTGCGTGGTAAAACTCTTCGAGTTCAGCGCTTTGCAACAGCGCCGCGTCTGAATTACTTCTGAAATTAATTAACTCGTTTTTTAAAACCGGTATTAATAAATCCTTTACATTTTTGCCGGAAGGATCAAAAATTACCAATCCATATTGTCCAAATAAATAATTTAACAATTCTTTAAACGCTTGAGAAAATGTTTTACTCTCGGAATATATTTTGTTAAGATTCTCAATTAAATCCGACGTAAATTCGGTTGGCAGTAAAGAATCCTTTAGTTTTTCAAAAACATTCTGAATTGGCTTTTTAATTTTCAAATTTCCAACATAGCCTCTGTTTGCTTCAGGAGGAAGAGTATCATCATAATTAATATTTATTAAAATATTATTTTTATCAATAATATTTATTGAATTAATTTCTTCGAAATCGTGGTCCTCCGTTGCCATCCAAAATACAGGCACAAAATTAAAGTCGTGGTATTTTTCATTTAAATAAGAGCTTAACTTAAGAACTGTAATTGTTTTGTAGATAGCATAAAGAGGACCTGTGAAAATCCCAATTTGCTGTCCGGTAACAACCGCTATTGTATTGTTTTCTTTTAATAGTTCAATGTTTCTCTTAGTTAATCTTGTTTGTTCAATGTTTTCGTTCTGTTCTTTTACCACCCTGTAAATTATATTACTGTCTATTTTCCGATTGTTCAAAATTCTTTTGAATAAAGGAGCGTAAAAATTTTCTTTCCTAAAATCAATCGAATAAAACCTTTCTACTTCCGAAAAGTTGTAAACGTAATCCAAAAACAATTTAGAAAAGCCGGGAATTTTTTTGTAATTAACTAACATTTCCATTCTACTATTTTTAAAGCAACGGATTTAATTGGAATTAAAATACTAATTTATTAGATAGCCAAAAATAAATTTCCTAAATTTCAGTTTTAAAAAGTGAACATTATGAAGATTTACATTTTACTATTTTTATTTACTTTCCTAAAAATAAACATTGCGCAGGAAACAAATTTTAAATTTAACGCGCTACCCGGCGGACTTCATTTCATCCCGTTAAAAGCAAGCTTCGAAGAACCCCACTTTGGCGCAATGCTTTACGTTAAAAATTTGAACTTAAAAGTAGACATCGGCAACAGTATTGACATAATTAAGTTTTCCGGAGGCAACCATGAGATTATTACCGTCGGCATTGATTTTATGGCTTACGCCTTGGCAAATAGTTACGCCGGGCACAGACTGCAAATAGACGCCGTAGATGGTTTTTTTGGCGGAAATATTGTTTATTCAAAAGGGAAATACGGAAAGCGATTTTTATTGAGGCTGCGTTACGTTCACAACAGCTCCCATTTGGTTGATGGTCACTACGATCTTTCAGCCAACCGGTGGATTGACAACAAAGTCCCTCTTCCTTTTACAAGAAACTTTTTAGAATTATTTTTAGGCAAAGAAACGGAAGTCCTTTCCTCTTACCTAAAATATTACGGCGAAGTTGAATATTCTTTTCTTGTTCGTCCTTCCCTGTTGAAAAAGAGCGCCGCGGCGGCGGGACTCGAACTTGGAATTCCACACGCTCTACCGAAAATATTGGGGCAACAAACCACGCTTTTTTTCGCATTGCATGCTTCA
>JALWSN010000316.1 GCA_027080245.1 Ignavibacteriales bacterium
GTTCTCTAATCTCTTAACGTAGCTTTCCAGAGGTTCCCTGCGCGCTCCCGGTCTGGCTCCGCTAATGGCGTCGGCAGCTTGAACAAGGGCTGAAATGGGATGCTCCATTTCAATATCCTCGTGGTGAGAACCAACGGCGTTAATAACGATTGAATTTTCCTTGAACTTCTTAACGAGCTCGTAACCAAGCAAGGCATGCGGACCTTCTACCGACCGGTCTAAAGTTTTGCCAATGTCGTGCAGCAATCCAGCTCGCTTAGCAATGACAGGGTCAAAACCAAGCTCGGCGGCTAAAATGCCCGTCAAATAAGCCACTTCGATGCTATGTTGCAAAAGGTTTTGCCCGTAACTGGAGCGGTACTTCATTTTGCCAATATGCTTGACCAATTCTGGATGCACTCCGTGAATGCCCAATTGAATCAAGGTATTCTCGCCTTCGCGAACAATTTCTTCTTCCAGTTCTTCGGAAACTTTGTCCACAACTTCTTCAATACGCGCCGGGTGAATTCTTCCGTCGGCAATTAATCTTTCCAGTGCAATACGCGCAATTTCTCTGCGGTACTGATCGAACGCCGAAAGTATTACAGCCTCGGGCGTGTCGTCCACTATTACGTCCACGCCTGTTTTAGCTTCGAATGCGCGAATGTTTCTTCCTTCGCGCCCAATTATTCTTCCTTTCATTTCGTCGCTTTGTAATTGCACTACGGAAATAGTGGTTTCAACGGCGTGGTCTACCGCGGTGCGCTGAATAGCTTGCACTACAAGCTTTTGAGCTTCCTTCTTAGCTTCGGCTTTTGCGCGTTCGCGTATTTCGTTAACGTAAACCGCCGCGTCGGATTTAGCCTTGTTAATCATGTTTTCCATTAGCATCTTCTTGGCTTCCTCGGCGGTAAGCGACGCGGTTTTCTCCAGCCTTACATTCTGTTCGCGAATCAGGCGATCAAGCTCCGCCTGTTTCCTTGCAATTTCTTCTTTCTCAACAGCAAGAGCTCTTTCTTTTTCCTTAGTGGCTTTTTCCTTTTCCTCGAAAAGCTCAAACCTCTTCTCGAGATTTTCCTCCCGGCTTTCAAGCTGCTTTTCGTAATTCAAAAGCTTACGGCGCTTATTGTTTACCTCGGCGTCGAATTCCTGCTTTTTCTTAAGCCACTCGTCTTTTACTTCTAATAATTTTTCTCGCTTTAAATTCTTCGCTTCTTTTTGCGCGTCCCTGATAATCTTATCCGCTTCCAGATTGGCTTTTTTAATATTGCTTGAACCGATTTTGTTGTTCAAGAACCAGCCTAAAAAGAACGCAATGAGCGCAATACCTAAAGCAATTAAAATATATTCCACTTCCATATTTCCTCCAATAGTCAGAATAAAATCCGCGGCTGCCAACCCATGTAATGGAAGAACCCTTCCATTGCAATGTGGGAAACCGCCTAACGCTTTTTACTTCCACTGGGCTGCGCCTTCCAACGCAGCATCCATGCTTTGCATGGATTGAGGCCTGTAATACACGCTACGAGTCGGTAACCCTATTATTTGTTTGTTAGTTCTTCATATAATAGAGCTGGCAGCGCGGCAATTTTGATTATGATGGAGTGGACAATAATTGCGATTCTTCCAAAAGAAGCTTTATCTTTTTGATTTTGTCGATTGCCTGAATGCTAAATTCTTTGAAATTGTTTTTTTCCAATTGGTATTCGTAAGCTATATTCAACGCCGCTATTATCGCTATTGTTTCGTTGGATTGATCGCTTAAGTCGTTCTTGGTCTCTTCCATTAATTTATCGACGTAACCGACTAATTCAGCGGCAATGTCTTCGTTTTCAACTAATAACGAATACTCTTTTCCAAAAATTTTTACCTTCAGCTTCTTTTTTTCTTTCATTATTGTCTTTCCATCATACAATCATCATGTTTAAGAGCGCATGTGAAAATCGATTTTTTCAATTAATTCATCGATTCTCCGCTTAATTTTTTCCTTTTCAATATCGTCGATTTTTGAGCTCGGTTGATTTTCCGTTTTCTTTTCCATCTCCTCGATTTTGATTTTTAAAATATCGTTTTCCGTTTCAAGCTCGTTTATTTTTTCCTTTAAACGTTTATTCTCCTCAAATACTTCCTCGCTACGCTTTACGTAAGCATAAATTTGTTTTTCCAACGAGGTTAATTCATCCAAAAAAATTTCGTAACTTGAATTTTCTTTCAAATCAACCTCTTAATTTTGCGTCTAATTTTTTCGTCACATTTTCAATAGCCGACCAAAAATCCCTGTCCACTTCTTCTTCCGTCAAAGTTCTGCTTTCGCTAAAGTATTCAAGCGTGTAAGCCATGCTTTTTTTACCTTCGCCTAAAGTTTTACTTTCAAAAATATCGAATAACTTTATTTTTTTCAACAGGTTCGAACTTCCTTCCCTGACGGCTTTAATAATTTCTTCGTTCGTAACTCGCTTGTCCACAATAAAGGCAAAGTCCCTAATTACTTTGGGATACTTAAGCACATCCTTGTAATACTTAGGTATTTCGGGCAGTTTGTAGATTTCTTCCAGATTAAAATCGAACACAAACACTTCCTGCGTGATGTCGTATTTCTTCAAATAATTTTTATTTAACTTTCCGCCAAATCCGATTAATTTTTTCTTAAAGTATTTTTCAATCCTGAACTCAAACCGCTCGTCGCCTTTCAAATCGAATTTGCTTTTGAATTCAATAGCAGGGAAATTTACACGGAGAAATTCTTCGACGTCGCCCATCAAATCGTAAACGTCGAAATCCCTTTGCTTTCCGTACCATTCGTCTTCCGAAGCTTGCCCTGTAAGAACAAAAATCAGGTGCTCTTCTTCGGAAAAATCGTCGAAGGAATTAATTGGACTGTTTTTCAAATTAAATATTTTCCCAATTTCAAAAAGCTTCAAATTGTTTTCGCGAACTTTGATGTTCGACGAAACGGTATTCAACGCGCCCTGAATCAAGGAAGTACGCAAATGGGACATCTCCACGCTTTGCGGCGAAAGCACTGCTATTGGAGAACCAAACTCCTCGGCACGTTCCTTGTTCAACAAAGAATTGTTTAGCATCTCGTTGTAGCCAAGCGCTACCGCTTTGTTCCGCAAATCGTCCCGCTTTTTACCTTCGTCAACTTTTGGCTCGAGCGTTATTTTAATTCTCTCTACCGATTCAATTTTTTCGTAGCCGTAAATTCTGGCAACTTCCTCAATCAAATCAATCTCTCGCAAAATGTCCGTTCGGAAAAGCGGAACTTCCACAAGCATTTTTTCTTTTTCTACGGAAAGGATTACAAATCCCAGCCCCGTAAGAATGCTTTCAATTTCTTCAGGCGGAATTTCGAAGCCAAGTATCTTTGTAACTCTCGCAAATCTCAGTTCAATCTTAGGTCGTTCAATTGGTTTCGGGTAAACGTCGATTACCCCTTCGGCAATTTTACCTTCCGCAAGTTCCGCAATTAGCGCCGCCGCTCTTTGAACGGCAAAAACAGTAATTTCCGGATCGCAGCCGCGTTCGAATCGGTAAGAAGCGTCGGTGCTAAGCCCAAGCCGTTTGGAAGTTTTACGAATTCTCGAAGGATTGAAATACGCGCTTTCAATCAAAATATTTTTCGTCTCTTCGGAAACTTCGGAATTCTCGCCGCCCATTATTCCGGCTAATGCCACGGGCTTTTCGGCGTCGCAAATCATTAAATCTTCGGGTTCAAGCTGTCGCTCCTTCGAATCGAGCGTTACGAACTTTTTGTCGCTTCCGGCTTTGCGCACAACAATTTTTCTGCCGCTTAATTTGTCAAGGTCAAAGGCGTGCAGCGGCTGACCCAATTCGTACAGTACAAAATTAGTTACGTCCACCACATTGTTAATTGGTCGCAAGCCAACGGAAGTAAGCCTTGTCTTTAGCCATTCGGGCGATTCTTTTATTTTAACGTTCGTTACCACAGCTGCGGAATAACGGGGGCATCCTTCTTCGTCCTGAATTTCCACCGAAGCCATTTGCTCGGCGGGTCTGCCGCCGCCTTCGAAATTAAACTCGGGGTATTGAACGTCTTTTTTAAGAATTGCGGACAAATCCCTCGCCACGCCGATGTGACTTAAAGCGTCCGAGCGGTTGGGAGTAATGTCAATTTCAGCCACCACGTCATCCAAATCAAGGGCTTCAACCAAAGGCGTTCCGGCGGGAATTTCTTCGTCCAGAACCATTATTCCGCTGTGGTCGTCCCCCAGATTAAGCTCATCCTCGGCGCAAATCATTCCCTCGGAAACCTCTCCCCTAATCTTTGTTTTTTTCAGCGTCATTTTGTTCATCGGTATTACGGCGCCAACTTTAGCGAACGCAACCTTCTGCCCCGCTTCCACGTTAGGCGCGCCACAAACCACGTTGTAATCCTTAACGCCGTCGGTAACAATGCAAACGGAGAGCTTGTCCGCATTGGGATGTTTCTTTTTTTCTTTAACGAACCCAACAACGACGTTCTCCAGCGTTTTCGAATGGTTCTCCACTTCGTCAACTTCCAAACCGCCAACGGTTAATTTCTCCAGAACCTCATCGGGGTCAATATTTTCAATGTCGATGTATTCGTTCAACCATTTAAGAGAAATTTTCAACTTGATGTCTCCTTAAAATTGCCGTAAAAATCTGTTGTCGTTGTCGTAAAAAATTCTAATATCCTGAATGCCGTATTTCAGCATTGCAATTCTTTCAATTCCCATTCCAAAAGCGTAACCCACGTATTTTTCCGAATCGACGCCAACGTTTTGCAGGACGTTAGGGTCGACCATTCCGCAGCCCAGAATTTCAAGCCACCTGCCCTGCTTGCCTTTCGGCTCCCACCAAATGTCGACTTCGGCGGAAGGCTCTGTAAACGGGAAGAAGCTTGGTCTGAATCTGTAGCCGACATCCTTGTGGAAAAAGCTTTGAATGAACGCCACCAAAGTGCCTTTGAGTTCCGCAAAAGTAACGTCGGTGTCCACGTAAAGCCCTTCAACCTGGTGAAACAGGCAGAAGCTTTTGGCACTAACGGCTTCGTTGCGGTAAACCCTGCCGGGCATAATAGCCCTTAGCGGCGGTCTCATTTTTTCCATCAGCCTTATTTGCACGGGCGATGTGTGCGTTCTGAGAAGAAAATCCGGATTAAGAAAAAACGTGTCCTGCATGTCCCGCGCCGGATGGTCGGGCGGAAAGTTAAGCATTTCGAAATTGTAATGGTCGGATTCAATTTCCGGACCTTCGAAAACGGAGAACCCGAAATTTTTGAAAATCGCCTTAATCTCTTCCTGTGTTTGAACCAAAATGTGTTTGGAACCCAAACGGCGCGTTCTGCCGGGAAGCGTTAAATCAATCGATTCCGATTGAACCGCCGCCCCGCGCTCGAGGCTTTCCCTTTTGGAATTAAAATCGCGCTGAACGCTATTTTTAAGTTCGTTTAATTGCTTTCCGTATTTGGGTTTTTCCTCGCGCGGCAGTTCCTTGAATTCATCGAAAAGCTTAGCCACAAGCCCCTTGCGGCTTAAGTATTTAATTCGCAGTTGTTCCAAATCTTGTTTGGTTTTTGCGGCGTCGAGTTCTTCGTAAAAAGCGTTCTTAAGTTCCTGAATCTTCTTGTCCATAATCAAC
>JALWSN010000317.1 GCA_027080245.1 Ignavibacteriales bacterium
CGATTTTAATTTTCAAAAATCAAAAACGGAAGAAGTGAAAATTCACGGGTGGCTCGAAAAGCCGCTTAATTCAAAGCGTTTTGAGATTTACGGTTCGGACGCCGAAGATGTTGAAATGCTTTGCAATCAAGGGGATTGGTACGATTTAATTCATCCGCAGTTGAATATTCACAAAGGCGAAGTAATTTGGGCGGTTCGAAAAGAGATGGCAAGAAGCATTGAAGATTTTCTTGCGAGGAGAAGGAGAGCTTTGTTCCTTAATGCCCAAGCCGCAATAGAATCAGCCCCGATTGTGGCTGAGTTAATGGCGAAGGAATTAAAGAAAGGAAAAGACTGGCGGAAGTTCCAGTTGAAAAAGTTTGAGAAAATAGCTAAGAATTATTTGCCGGTTTAGAAAGAGCGTTTACTCTTCAGAAAAATGTTCGTTAATAAGTTCCATTATTTTTTCTCCCGCTTCGGGTAGTTTGGTGCCGGGTCCGAAAATTGCTTTAGCTCCGCGTTCGAAAAGGAAATCGTAATGCTGACGCGGAATGACTCCGCCAATAACCACGATGATGTCCTCGCGTCCTAAATTTTTAAGCTCTTCTACCAGTTTGGGCAAAAGGGTTTTGTGCCCGCCGGCAAGAGAGCTAATGCCAATTACGTGAACGTCGTTTTCCACGGCTTGTTTGGCGGTCTCTTCCGGCGTTTGAAAAAGCAACCCGACATCGACGTCGAAGCCCATATCGGCGTAAGCCGAAGCCACCACCTTAGCGCCGCGGTCGTGCCCGTCCTGCCCCATTTTGGCGACTAAAATTCTCGGACGTCTTCCGAATCGTTCGGCGAATTCGTCGGTTAATTTTCTTACTTTTTGAATCGGTGAATCCTCGCCCGAAGAATATTCGCTTTTGTAAACCCCCGTAATTGTTTTGTTCACTGCTTTGTACCTCCCGCTAACTTTTTCAATTGAATAAGAAATTTCGCCAAGAGTGGCGCGAGCTCTTGCGGCGTCGATTGCAAGCGCGAGTAAATTTCCTTCGCCGGTTTCAACGGCTTTGGTAATTGCGTCCAACGTTGCTTTAACCTTTTGTTCGTCGCGTAACGCTTTAATTTTCTTTAGTCGTTTAATTTGATTTTCGCGCACAAGGTAATTGTCGACTTCCAAAATTTCAATTTGCTCTTCCGCTTTTGTCGGATATTTATTAACGCCAACAATGGTTTCTTTTGCCGAGTCGATTCTTGCCTGCCTTTTAGCCGCGGCTTTTTCAATACGCATTTTAGGAATGCCAGCCTCGATGGCTTTGGTCATTCCTCCGTAAGATTCAATTTCCCGGATGTGCGCCCAAGCTTTTTTCATTAAAGCGTCGGTTAAAGATTCAACAAAATAGGAGCCGCCCCAAGGGTCTATTACTTTAGTGATTAGCGTTTCGTTTTGTAAATAAAGCTGAGTATTTCGGGCAATTCGCGCCGAGAAGTCCGTGGGCAAAGCAATTGCTTCGTCCAGCGAGTTTGTGTGCAACGATTGAGTGTGCCCGGCTACTGCGGCCATTGCCTCGACGCAGGTTCTAATTACGTTGTTAAAAGGGTCTTGCTCGGTTAAGCTCCAGCCGGATGTTTGACTGTGGGTTCTAAGCGACATTGATTTAGGATTCTTCGGATTAAATTGTTTGATTAGTTTAGCCCAAATCACGCGGGCGGCGCGTAGCTTTGCTACCTCCATGAAATAGTTCATTCCAATTGCCCAGAAAAAAGAGATGCGCGGAGCGAAAGAGTCAATTTCCAGACCCGCGTTGATTCCAGTTCGGACATATTCCAGTCCGTCGGAAAGAGTGTAGGCTAGTTCCAAGTCCGCCGTGGCTCCGGCTTCTTGCATGTGGTAGCCGGAAACGCTGATACTATTGAACTTTGGCATGTGACGGGCGGTAAACTTAAATATATCGGCAACAATCCGCATGCTGATTTTCGGAGGGTAAATGTAAGTGTTGCGCACCATGTATTCTTTCAGGATGTCGTTTTGAATTGTGCCGGTTAGCTGTTGCGGTTTAACGCCCTGCTCTTCCGCCGCGACAATGAAGAATGCCATTGTAGGAATTACCGCTCCGTTCATGGTCATCGAGACGGAAATTTTGTCGAGCGGAATTCCGTCGAAAAGAATTTTCATATCCTCTACCGTATCGATTGCCACGCCGGCTTTGCCAACGTCGCCTTCCACGCGGGGGTTGTCGGAATCGTAACCGCGGTGTGTAGGCAAATCGAAAGCCACGGACAGACCCTTCTGCCCTTGCGCAAGATTTCGTTTGTAAAAAGCGTTGCTCTCTTCCGCCGTAGAAAACCCCGAGTACTGCCGAATAGTCCATGGTTTAACAATGTACATAGTTGAGTAAGGTCCCCGCAAGAATGGCGGCAGTCCCGCCCAATAATCAAGGTGAGTTAAGTTATTCAAGTCGCCGGAAACGTAGAGGGGCTTAATGGCAATGTCTTCCATTGTTTCAAAAACAAATTCGGCGGGCGTTTTCCCTGTTTTTTCTTTAAATCTTTCTTCCCATTCGTTTAAGCTAATTTCCCTGCCGCCGGGATTAAATTCAATTTTAGTAAAGTCCGGTTTAGTCATTTTCCAATAGTCAATAATTGTTAGCGTAAAATATTGTTAAGCAAAATATTTAATAATTCTAAATAATTAATTCCTTTGTAAATAATTTTGAACCGATCATTAATGCTGAGTTTTTCAAAATCAGATTTTTCCAACCCGGCTAAAAAAGAATTTTCAATATCATTCAAAGGAAAGATATTTAAAACTTTGTCCAAAGTTTCTGCGTTCCAATCGTTTTTACAAAAAATCAATGCTTCGATTTCATTTTGTTGCAATAAGCTTTTCCCCTCGTTAAGCGCTACGCTTGTTGCCTTAAATCCACCTGACTCAAAAACATTTCTTACAAAGTCGGCAGTGGCTTTGTGTTCAGCGAAGCTGCCAACGTTAATTAAAAGAGCAGACGGTTTTCTTCCATTTCTCTTTTCAAACAAAGCCGCCCGGCGTCTTATTTCTTCAAAAGATTTTGCGGCGCGGGTAAATTCAAGCGGTAAAATATTTTCGGATTCGGATTCGTTTGAAAAAGCTAAGAGAATTTCTCCAAGGGAGACATCGGACAAAAAGTTGTTGTATTTGTCGCTGAGTAACTCGCTCTTGTTTAATTTAAATTCATTCAACTTATTATTGAATTGTGATTCAAAAAAGTTGTCCTTGGTTTGATTTACGGTTGCGGCTTTTTCTTCTTCAGCGAAATCAACTATTTCATTGGTATTGGGGAACATATTAACGCCGACTAAAACATTTGCGCCGGAAGAGAATTTTTGTTCTTCCATCATTGCCGAATCGCGAATTAAATTTTGAAACCAGCCTGTTTTTAATGCGTTAAATATTCCGCCTTTTTTTTGAATGTTTTGAAACAATTTCCACGCAGCTTCGGCAAATTGATTAGTTAAGCTTTCAATGTAATACGAGCCGCCGCCAGGGTCAATTAAGGTTGCAAGTTTTGTTTCTTCTTTAAGAATAAGTTGAACATTGCGAGCCAATCGAACTGCTAAATCGGAATTTTCCCGATTAAAAAGGTCGAAGGGAATTGTTTCAATCAAATCGGCTCCTCCAACAATTGCCGAAAAAGTTTCGCCTGTTGTTCTAAGAATGTTAACGTGTTTGTCGAGAGCGCTTTTATTAAAAGAGGAATTCTTTGCGTGAATGAACATTGCAGGAGCGGCGTTGTATTCTTCAAGTATTTTTCGCCAAAGGATTCTGGCGGCGCGGAATTTTGCAATTTCAAGGAACTGAAATGACCCAACGCCGAAAGTGAATTTCAGAGATTGGTTTATTGTATCAGGGGAAAACCCCTTTGGAATCAAGCGGTTCAGTAATTCCACTCCGGTGGAAAGTGCATAAGCTAACTCCTGAACAATGCTACCGCCGGCGTTAGAAATGGGCAAAGTTGAGATATTCAGCAGTTTGATTTTATTATTAAAGTCCTTTAAGAATTTTAGAGCGGTCGCTATTTCGTTAATTATTTCTTCAAAAGAATTTGGTAAGAAACCGTTTTCCAAAATAAATTCAAGAGGGTCGGCGGTAAGTCCGCCTTTAAAATCGCTAATGGGAATTTGTTGTTTATTAAAAAAGGACTTAAAAATTAATAAAAAAGGCAAAGGGGAGTATGCTGTTTCAAAGAATAAAATCGCGTTTTGCCAGTCAATAATTTCAAACAAATCACTTAATTTATTAACGGTTGAGATGTCTAAACCGTAAGGGTTAAAAGGCGTTTGAAGTTTAATTGCAAAAGCGCTAACGCCTTTTAGAATACCCTCGTCCGAAATTCTTTTGATTTCTTTAATTGAATCAAAAGGAAAAGTAATGGCGGTAAGCCATCCCTTTGAAATAAGGCCATGGGGTAGGTAACCCCTACGAAAGTCAATAAAACCAGGCTTATCAGAAAGGTAGTCGTTTTCAGTTAAATCGTCTTTCGAATAAATTGGTTTAAGTTTAATTTCATTTAAGAAAGGCGTAAAAAGTTCCTCAAAATTTTTTCCCTTTAAATCTTGTTCAACTTTTGTTTTCCAATCGTTAAAACTTTGAGGCTCAAAATCGTTCAATAAATTGAATTCATTTTCCAGTGAAATATTGTTTTTCATTAGAGAATTCCTTCTCAAAAAAATCAGGAATAATTTAAAACTTGGTAATTTCTTTTAGATACAAAAATAATCAATTTATTCGATTTAATTTAAGCCTAAAAGGGAAGAAAGTTTTTTAATGGGCGGAGAGAATTTCCCGGTTAGAGAGAAATTTTTCAATTCGTACCTCAGGGGATAATTTTTACGAAGGCTGTCGAAGTAAATGCCGCGTTGGTTTACGGGCAAGGTTGTTATTTTTCTAAGGTTAGCGTCGTCTTGTTTCACGGAATAATTTTTAGAAAAAATTTTAACTAAAGATTCTTCAATGGAATCGTTTGCGTTAAGTTTAATGACGGCGTCTTTAAGCGTTATTTTAGGAGGAATCCATTCGGCTTTAATATTAAAGTAATTACGCAAGGCGTTAAAAACAATGAGCGTTCCATTTAATTTGCCTTCGTAAGAGTAACCTGCAATGTGAGGCGTTGCAAGTTTAGTTAAATTTAACAATTCCAAATCGATGTCTGGCTCGTTTTCCCAAACGTCCAAAACAATTTTAATTTGAGTTGAACGGGTCAAATTCTTTAAGGCTACCGTTTCAATCACGCTTCCACGTGAAGTATTGACGAGAATTGCATTAGAGTTAACTTTTTTTGCGTTCTCCCGATTCAGTAAATGGTAAGTATTATCAATGCCTCCGATGTTCAAAGGCACGTGAAAGGTAATAATATCGGCGCTTAGCGCTTCTTCGAGCGAATGGAAATCTTTACCGCCCAGAGTTCTTTCGAGCGGAGGATCGTTTTTAATTACTTGCAGTCCCAAAGCCTCGGAAATAAAGGCTATTTTCGAACCAATATTCCCAACGCCAATAATACCAATGGTTTTGCCGCTTAATGAAATATTTTCTTCTTTTAGCAAATAGCTTAAAGCGGCGAAGAAATATTCGGCGACAGCCTGAGAATTACAACCC
>JALWSN010000318.1 GCA_027080245.1 Ignavibacteriales bacterium
GTACTTAATTAAATTTTTTTCCGCTATTAATTTTAACTTCGCCTCGCCGCCCACAAAAACCTTCGCCGAAAATATCCCCGAAATTTCCAACTTGCTAAATTCGCCAATATTAATTTCTTTCTTAACGACGTGTCCGTTGCCCCTGACGCCGACGTAATGGCAACCTGCCAGAGTTAGCGAAAGCAATCCCAAAGCTATTATTAAAATTATTGATTTTTTCATTTTTCCAAAAGTTTTATTTTTTAGACGCAAGCGTTATTCAAAAGTTGCATTTTGGTTTTAGTAATTTGTGACTATGCTTAAACTTCCTTGCGTTATTCCTCCGCATTTGAGTAATTCCCAGCGAAAATAAGAATTCTCTTAAGGCGATATTGAAATAAGATTGCGGATGTTCTCTCCCTAAGCGCTAAAGAAATTTCCGGTGTATTGAAAACTCTTTTAATATTGTTCGATTTTCTCGGGGCATTGCAAATTCCATTGCTAATTTTTTGTTCTAATTTTTTTTGTCAATTTACGATTACAATAAGTCGTTTTTGTTTACGCCAGGTATTTCAGCTTTTTATTTTGCGTTAAACGAAAATTAAATGGCTTGGTGGTAGGGGAGGCATTTTCGAATGTTCAAATAATTTAATAAATTTAAATACTAAAATTTAAGATTGGCTAAATGGTTTCATTGTCTCAAGAGGAATACAACAAGCTCAAAAAAGAAACTTTCGAGCATTTAAATGAAGGCAGGAAAAAATTAGCGCTCGAAAATTCTAAAAAGCTATTTAAAACAAAGCCGGACGATCCCGAATCCGCAATCTGTCTTGCGTGGTCGCTGCTGGAAAACGAGCGTCCTTCCGAAGCGCTTGAGTACGCCAATCTTGCCGTTGAGTTGGAGGATTCCGCCAAAACAAGATTTTACCGTGGCTTCATTCTTTCGAGAATGAGTATTTTTGAAGGGGCGCTGGCGGATATTGAAATTTCGCTGGAAGAACATCGTGAAATTTTCAAACACGCTTTGTTCAATAAGGCGCGAACACTTGCCGGACTAAAAAAATTCGAAGAAGCTCGCAAAGTAGTTGACGAGCTTTTAATCTATCATCCCGATGACGAAATTTGTCGCCGATTCGACGAGCTTTTGAACATCGCGATTCGCTTTAACAATAAGCCAATCAGAAAGGAGGCTTTCTTAATTGAAAAATGTAATCAGGCGCTGGAGGCTCGCGAGTATTGGTTCGCCCATTTCATCTCGCTAAAATTATTTAACGAGTCGAAATCCACGCCAGTGCAAAATCAAGCCGCATTGTTGCATCTGAAGGCAAGCGTTAAATTGTTCCAATATTTCCCCGCTTACAAACTTGCGAAGAAATTGGAAAGCCGCTTAAAAGACTACGAAGAGTTCCGCGCGCTTTTAAATAAGCTCGAGGAATTTAATAAGGACAAATCGAAAAATATTCTTGATGAGGATTTGAAAGAGACCGAGGAGAAGAAAACGAGCGCTGTTGAAGAGACGCCCAAAACAAATTTCAAAACGGATTTTACAACCTACCCGAACGATTACATGGAAATAATCTCGGCAAAAATATTTAACGCTGCAAGGGAGAAAATAACAGGCAAACGGGAATATTTTAAAGTGCTAAACGTTGAAGAGGCTGAATCTATTGGGCTTGAGGTGATTTTCAATAATTTGTTTTACCAGACCGAGGAAAAAGAATTTCGCTGTCAGGCCGTCTGGTATTTGAACGATTTTGAGGTTGGCAGAAACGATTTCATGCTCGAGGTAAATCAGAATTGGGACGCCGTAATTTTTGCTCAAATTTGGGGCGGAAAAGATTCGAAAATTTGGAAAGAAGGGCAGGGCAGAGTTGAGCTTTACGTTGAAGGGTTTAAAACCTTGGAAAAATATTTCGGATTGGACGCTATTGACATTCCGGAAAAAACCGAAAAGTCGCGTAAGGACTCCACAGTCTCCGATAAATCTTTAAGCGAAAAGACGAAAGACAAAACTGCAACTTACGAAGAAATTTTACCGCCGCCCGAATCGCTTGAAGATGTATTGGATGAGTTGGACAAATTTGTAGGACTCGAAAATGTTAAAAAATCCGTAAAGGATTTCATTACTTACCTCGAGTTTGTTCGTCAACGAAAGAGCAAGGGGTTCAAATCCGACGAATCGATTTCCCTTCATTCAATATTTGTAGGCAATCCCGGCACCGGTAAAACTTCGATTGCGCGGCTAATGGGACGCTTGTTCAGGGCAATGGGCATTTTGCCAAAGGGGCACGTAATTGAAGTCGACCGCTCCGGACTCGTGGGGCAATACATCGGCGAGACTGCGCAAAAAACCGAACAAGTAATTCAAAGCGCAATGGGCGGCGTGCTTTTCATCGACGAGGCGTACACGCTCGTGAAAAAAAGCGGAAGCGGGCAGGACTTCGGGCAGGAGGCAATCGACATTCTGCTTAAAAGAATGGAAGACCACCGTGGGGAATTTGTGGTTATTGCCGCCGGTTACCCCGACGAAATGGAAACCTTCCTTAATTCCAATCCAGGCTTAAGATCCCGTTTCTCGAGAACTTTTGAGTTCGAAGATTACACACCCGAAGAGCTAATGAAAATTTTCCGGCTCTTAATCAAGGCTGAAGATTTTTCGATTACCGACGAAGCTTCGGAATTTTTACGGAAGCGCTTGATTGAGCTTTACAGGAAGCGGGACAAACATTTTGGCAACGCGCGGCTCGTAAGAAGGTTCTTCGAGGAAATTAAAATATCCCTTAGCCGTAGATTCATTGAACTGCCCGAAGAAGAACGAACGACCGAAGCAATGAGCTCCATTACTCTGGAAGATGTGAAAGCCGTATTTCGCGCTAAATCTTCCAAACGTGTCTCGTTCAAAGTGGACGAGGAAAAATTGCAAGATGCTTTAAATCAGTTGAACGAACTGGTTGGGCTGAGCTCCGTTAAAAAGGAAATTTCCGATTTGGTTAAGCTTGCAAAATATTATTGCGACGAAGGCGAGGACGTTCGAAATAAATTCTCGGCGCATTATTTGTTCCTGGGCAATCCGGGTACGGGCAAAACTACCGTGGCAAGAATTTTTAGTCAAATTTTTTCCGCGCTGGGCATTCTGGAGAAGGGACACTTGGTTGAGACGGACAGGAGCGGGCTTGTGGCTGAATACGTAGGACAAACGGCGCAAAAGACCAACGCGGTAATCGATAGAGCGCTTGGCGGAACGTTGTTCATCGACGAAGCTTACGCCCTTGCGGCTAAAAGCGGACAAAACGATTTCGGGCGCGAGGCAATCGATACTCTGCTTAAACGAATGGAGGACGACAAGGGCAAATTCATTGCTATTGCGGCCGGCTATCCCAACGAAATGAAAAAGTTTGTGGAAAGCAATCCGGGAATTCAATCCCGTTTTACGAACACAATCCATTTTGAAGATTTCAACCCGGATAATCTGTTGGAAATTTCCGAAAGGCTTGCGGCTAAGGAAGGGCTGAAATTAAGCGGCGGTCTTAAGAAAAAGTTGTTCAAATATTTTAATGAAATTTACAGAAATAGAGACGAGAATTTCGGGAACGCCCGCGTAGTAAGAAACATCATGGAAGCTGCCTTCCAAAAGAGGCTTTTAAGATTGGCTGAAACGCCAAAGGCCGAAAGGGAAAGCACCGAAAACAAGAAACTGATAATAGAAGATTTCGACGTTTTGCTTGAACACGATACCGAAGCAAAGAAGTACGAAATTTCAGCCGATCCCGAAGAGGTAAAAATTGTGCTTGACGAACTTAACAAGTTGACGGGATTAAGGAATGTTAAAGATGCAGTTCAAAAATTAATTAACAGAATTAAAGTTTCCAAATTGAGGAAAGCGCAGGGATTGCAAATAATCGAAAAGCCGCTGCACTCGGTGTTCTTTGGCAATCCCGGCACGGGTAAAACTACCGTTGCGCGTTTGATGAGCAGAATATTCAAAGAGATGGGAATTCTTGAACGCGGGCATCTGGTTGAAGTGGACAGAGCGGATTTGGTGGCTGGCTACCAGGGGCAAACTTCAATTAAAACAGACGAGGTTATTAAAAAAGCGCTTGGCGGAACGTTGTTCATCGACGAAGCTTACACGCTTGCAAGAGGGGGCAACGACTTCGGGCAGGAAGCTATCGACACGCTGCTTAAGCGAATGGAAGAACACAAGGGCGAGTTTGTGGTGATTGTTGCCGGCTATACGGAGGAGATGAAAAAATTTCTCGATTCGAACCCCGGGCTCGATTCTCGCTTCCCGAATAAATTTTTCTTCGAGGATTATTCGCCTCGCGAGCTGCTGGAGATTGCCTGGAATATTGCCGAGGAAAACGGTTACGTTTTGGATGAGGGGGCGCTTCAACTTTTGCTGGAAATTTTCGATTACCTTTACGAACGGAGGGACAAAAATTTCGGCAACGCCCGAACCGCCAGGAACATCCTTTACGACGCTATTTCGAATCAGGAGGAACGACTTGCCGACGCCGTTAATCTTTCCAAAGAGGATTTAATGACAATTAAATACGAGGACGTGGAAAAATTGAAAAAAGAGCTAATGAAGTGAATTAACTCGTGCCGAAATGTAAACGCCTGGATTATTAAAGTCACTTGGTTCGTGGTTATTTGTTCTTGGTTGATTTTTTGAATGGAAAATTTTGTAGCGCGGATTGGTTTTTCGCACTGCAAGCTGCTGGGCGAAAAACAATCTGCGAAATGCGAGAAGGAATAAAAAGCCAACAGAATCTTAAAAAATTTTACCAATCCAGCTTGTCGCGCCGAAGTCAAACGAAGTGAAGACGAAGACGGGGCATCCCTTACTACTCCCACTCCGCTGGAGCTTTTTTTGTTTTCGTTTTGTATTTTACAAAGCTGTCGTCCCGCTGGGACTCATTCCCGTAGGAACGGCACAAATTCAATCAACCCTTTACTCTTCTTTAGACTACAAAATTTTTAATTTGATTTAGTAGATTTTTCCTGTGTTTTTCCGACTATGACCATAAAGTAAATTGTCATTTCGACCCCCGATTTATCGGGGGGAGAAATCTCATCTAAATTTGTAGAATTTTAAGCAAAAGAGATTCTTTTCCCGCCAAGGCGGGATCGGAATGACAGCAAAAGCAAATCCCCCAAAATTGTGAAGAATGTAGATCATCCAATCATGCATCCATCCACTAATCCAATCATCCATTCATTCTGCCTATCGAAACATTCAAGCGCTATTTTTAAGCCTTTCGGCAATCCAAATTTTTATTATTGATTGCCTGGTAACACCCAATCTCTTTGCCTCTTTGTCCAAAGACTCCACCATCCAAATTGGAAAGTCCACATTAACTCGCTTCTGTTCACGTCCGGGACGTTTAGCCCGTTTGGTGTCCAAATATTCCGCAATGTCCTCGCCTTTGTCGAATTTTTTGTCAAATTCCTCTGCTTTTGTACATTTCTTTTTCATTTTCTCTTGACCTTCTTACTGAAATAATTCTAATATTTTTTCCCCTGTAAGTAAAAACCGCCGACCAATGTTTGTTTTTTAGTTTAGCAATTAAGACAAATCTCGGCTCGTCTAAATATTTGGTGGGAATTTCAA